>JAPLRK010000047.1 GCA_026399195.1 Legionellales bacterium | reverse complement strand
TTTCAAGAGCTTTTGGAAGAGCTGGAATCTGATTTGCGAGAGCTCATGATGATTCCGAAAGACTACCATGTTCTATTTTTAGGCGGGCCAGCTCGGTCGCAATTTTCTATGATCCCACTCAATCTTTTGCCCTATCATATGAAAGCCGCCTATCTGATCTCAGGACTTTGGTCCTCTTTGGCATTCGCCGAAGCGTCTCAATTAAAACAAGCTTACTGTCTGGCGAGTAGTGAAAATGAAGGGTTTATTGAAGCGCCAGACTTCGATGCTCATGAGTTTCAAGCCAAAACAGCCTATCTTTATTACACACCGAATGAGACAGTGAACGGTGTTCGTTTTTCAAAAACGCCAAAATCACCGAACATGCCATTGATAGCGGATATGACCTCATGTATTTTAACGGAACCCTTTGATGTATCCGATTTTGGCTTGATTTTTGCAGGGACTCAAAAAAATTTAGGGATTGCGGGCATGACGGTGGTCATCATTCGTCCCGATCTGATGTTCAAGAATGAAGACATGCCACTCCCTGTGATGTGGGACTATCAAACGCATATCGACAATAAATCGTCCTATGCCACCCCACCTGTTTTTAGCATCTACATTGCGGCCAACATGTTGCAATGGATGAAGGCGCAAGGAGGGGTTCAAACGATTTATGAGCTTAATTTAAAAAAATCTACCTTATTATATTCCTATATTGACACGTCACCCTGTTACCAATGCTTAGTGAAACCGAACTCACGCTCAATCGTCAATGTGTCTTTTAGATTAACCAACAGAGCACTTGAGGACAAGTTTTTAGTGCAAGCCCAACAGGAAGGGTTGTTAGCACTTCAAGGACACAGAACAGTGGGTGGAATACGCGCTAGTTTGTACAATGCGATGCCCTTGGATGGAGTTATTGCTCTTATTGATTTTATGGATGTTTTTTCTAAGGCTCATCAATGACGTCTTGCCACTGGATCAGTAGCCCTGTGCCAACCATTGAAGGGGATATCACCGTTCCAGGCGACAAATCTATTTCACATAGAGCGATCATTTTTGGTGCCATTGCTGAAGGCACAACCACCATCACTGGATTTCTCGAGGGTGAAGATTGCCTATCCACTTTGGAGGCTTTTAAGTCCATGGGGGTAAGCATTGAAGGCCCAATATCACAACGGGTGGTGATTCACGGCAAAGGAAAACGAGGGTTGAAAAAACCAGGATCGGTGATTGATTGTGGGAATTCAGGTACCACGATGCGGCTAATGGCTGGATTGTTGGCAGCACAATCGTTTGACAGTGATTTGACGGGTGATGAGAGTCTCTTGAAGCGACCTATGGAGCGCATCAGTCGACCTTTACACCTGATGGGGGCCGAAATCATCACGACGGGAGGACGAGCACCTTTGCATATTCATGGGAGCCAAGTGTTACAAGGCATCACTTATGACATGCCAGAGGCCAGTGCTCAAGTCAAATCATGTATTTTGTTAGCAGGGCTCTACGCTCAAGGGGAAACACGAGTGATTGAGTCCGGTTTCTGCCGTGACCATACAGAACGAATGCTGACCGCGTTTTCCTATCCCCTGCATAAATCAGACAATATAATTGTTATTAATAGTTCCAGTGAGTGTCAAGGCACGGATGTCCTTGTTCCCGGTGATATCTCATCGGCAGCTTTTTTCATAGTCGCTGCAACTTTAATCCCTAATGCCAAGTGCTGTATCAGAAATGTCGGCATCAACCCTACGCGTATCGGGATCATCTCTATTTTAAAACTCATGGGTGCTCACATTGAGCTCAACAACAAACGGTTATGGGGTGAAGAACTCGTTGCTGATATCTATGTTGAGCATGCCCCGTTAGAGGGCATTGATATTCCAGCCGCCATGGTTCCTATAGCCATTGATGAATTCCCAGTGATTTTTATTGCGGCAAGTATGGCTCAAGGGCAAACTTTGCTTCATGGCGCACGCGAATTAAGGTTTAAAGAAAGTGACAGAATCGGCATGATGGTTCAGGGGCTACAAGCGTTAGGCGTTGAAGCACAGGCCTTTGAAGACGGCTTGTTCATTTATGGGGGCGTGTTACAGGGTGGTGTAGTTGATTCAGGATCTGATCATCGAGTCGCGATGGCTTTTGCCATAGCAGGTTGTGTTGCTCGAGCGCCTATCACCATCAAGAATTGTGCCGCTGTTGCCACGTCCTTCCCCAACTTTATTGCTACAGCGCAACAACTTAACTTAGCGATAGAGGAAATTCATGAAGACTGATGCGTTTGATATTCCAGTGATCACCATTGATGGTCCAAGTGGGACAGGAAAGGGAACTATTGCACGGAAATTAGCGGCACACCTAGGATGGCATTATTTGGACAGTGGGGCTATCTATCGGGTCCTTGCCTATGCCGTACAGGATAAAAACATACAATTAACCGATCTAAATCAATTGGTAGATCTTGCTCGAGAACTGCCATGTCGATTTCAGATGGATGATCCAGATAGAAGCCTGGTTGTCCTTGAAAATAGAGACATCACACAGGCCATTCGAGAGGAAATCTGTGGTCAAAACGCATCAAAACTAGGAGAGATCCCTGATGTTCGAAAGGCTTTGTTAAGCCGACAACGTGCATTTGCCAAACCTCCTGGGTTGGTCACGGACGGTCGGGATATGGGAACTGTTGTGTTTCCAGAGGCTTGTTTGAAGTTTTATTTGGATGCCAGCTCGGAAGAAAGAGCCAAAAGACGCTATTTACAGTTGAAAGAATTAGGAAATGATGCTAGCCTCGCCCAGGTTGTTGAAGAACTATCGCAACGTGATGAAAGAGATATGAACCGCAGAGTTGCACCATTAAGGCCCGCGGACGACGCCATTCATATCGACACCACCACGTTATCAGCTGTACAAGTATTTGACAACGTCCTAAAATTTACAGATGAGCATGTGACACAGTGCTGATTTGAGGGGGAAGGTGCGTGCATTCTTCCATGGTATTTCATGAACCGAGTTGATTAACATGTCTGAAAGTTTTAAAGAATTATTTGAACAGAGCATCAAAGGTGCTCAATTTTATCCTGGCGCCATCATCAATGCAAAAGTAATAGACATCGATGATGATTATGTGACGCTCAATGCCGGATTAAAATCCGAAGGGATCGTTGCCATTGAAGAATTTCATGATCTCAATGGCGAATTAGAGATTCATGTTGGGGATATGGTTGAAGTATCGCTTGATTCTGTGGAAGATGGCCACGGTGAAACTTTGTTGTCTCGTGAAAAAGCCAAACGTCAAGAAGCTTGGCGTAAATTGTCCAAATCCCATGAGAATAATGAAACCGTTATCGGTTTGATTTCAGGCAAAGTGAAAGGCGGTTTTACCGTTGAAATTGGGACCATTCGCGCTTTTCTACCAGGATCTTTGGTCGATGTCCGACCCGTTCGCGATCCATCTTATCTTGAAGGCAAAGAACTTGAGTTCAAAGTCATCAAAATGGATCTGAAACGCAACAATATTGTGGTCTCTCGACGAGCGGTTGTTGAAGAAGAAAGCAGTGCAGACCGACAAGCGTTATTGGATTCCTTACATGACGGCCAAATATTAAATGGTATTGTTAAAAATCTTACAGATTATGGTGCGTTCATCGATTTAGGTGGTATTGATGGCTTATTGCATATCACGGATATTTCTTGGAAGCGTGTCAAGCATCCAAGTGAATTATTGACCGTAGGACAAGACGTCCGCGTTAAAGTCTTAAGTTTTGATAGTGAACGTAATCGTGTCTCTTTGGGCATGAAGCAGTTGGGCAATGATCCTTGGGTTGATTTGGTCGAACGATATCCTATTGGTAAGCGTTTACAAGGGAAAGTGACCAACATCACCGATTACGGTTGCTTTGTTGAAATTGAAGAAGGGGTTGAAGGGTTTGTACATATGTCCGAGATGGACTGGACCAACAAGAATGTCCATCCAAGTAAAGTGGTTTCCTTAGGTGATCTATCCGAGGTGATGGTACTAGAAATTGACGAAGAACGTCGTCGAATTTCCTTGGGAATGAAACAATGCGTTGGCAATCCTTGGCAAAATTTCTCAGCTGATCATAGTAAGGGTCAAAAAGTGAGTGGGAAAATCCGCTCAATCACCGACTTCGGTATCTTTATCGGTTTAGATGGCGATATTGATGGCTTGGTTCATTTGTCTGATATTTCATGGACAGTCGCCGGCGAAGAAGCGGTCAAACTATTTAAAAAAGGCCAAGAGCTTGAAGCGGTTATTCTCGCCATTGATCCTGAGCGTGAACGTATTTCTCTTGGACTGAAACAACTTGAGGGCGATAATTTCTCAAATTATGTGGAAGAATTCACCAAAGGGACGGTTGTGAAAGGAAAGGTGTCCGCTGTGGACGCGAAGGCAGTAACGATTGAGTTGGCAACAGACGTGTTTGGAACCATTCGCGCCACTGATTTGTCCGATGAAAAAGTTGACGATGCCACTACCCTGTTTAAAGAGGGTGATGAGGTTGAGGCGAAAATCATCAACGTGGATAGAAAGAATCGCACCATTGCGCTCTCTATCAAAGCAAAAGATGCCGAAGATCAAGCTGAAGCCATCAAGAAATACTCGCGAAGTGGTGAAGCCACAACCACGCTTGGGGATCTATTGAAGGAGAAAATGGCTAATAAGGATGCGGAATAAGGAATAGAATAGGTATTTGATGTTGTGGAGCACACAGAACGTGAGAAGCTGAGCAACAACGTACCCATTCTTGCAAGGGAATGGACATTCCTACCCTTGCCCTTTTCTGAGAAACCCTCGGACGACATGACATATACTGTGCGCGGTCATCAAAAGGTTTGAGACTCCGTCTTTTAGGGCGGGGTTTCCTTAGCGTAAAAATACGTGTTGGGAGGGGTTCATTCCCCTTCCAGCACAAACTGACTGAGGCGCAGCCGAAGCCCTTGTTGACTGATTTAAAAGGATCTCTTGAATGCGGATCATGATAACGGTTTTATATCTTCTCTTAATTCTCGTTGGTGTCAGTTTTGCGGCGTTAAATGCTACTTCTGTACAAGTTGATTTTTATTTTACAACACTGAAAACTCCTATTTCAGTCTTGGTCATCATCATGCTAGGAATCGGCATGATGCTTGGTTTGATGTTGTTTATGGGCAGATATTTGCGCTTAAAAAGTGAAAGTCGTAAAATCAAAAATCAGTTAAAAATGACTGAAAAAGAAATCAAAAATCTACGTGCTATCCCATTGCAGGATCAACACTGACTAGGATCTTAAATGATTGAATTATGGCCTTTGCTATTACCTGCAGCAGCACTGTCTGGCTGGTGGGCAGCACGGCGTAATGAGTCGGTTAAAAAAATACCCACCACTAATCATCTATCGCGTGAATATGTCGTTGGCTTGAACTATCTTTTGAATGAACAGCCCGACAAAGCGGTGGATGTCTTCATCAAACTCCTGGATGTGGATAGTGACACGGTTGAAACACATTTAGCTCTTGGTAGTTTATTTCGTCGTAGGGGCGAGGTCGATAGAGCCACTCGCATTCATCAAAATCTGATAGCAAGGCCTCAATTGAGTTTGTCTCAACGTAAAGAAGCTTTATTGGCCTTGGGTCAGGATTACATGAGTGCCGGTGTTTTTGATAGAGCAGAACGCATTTTTATGGAAGTCGTTCAGTTGGGTGGCAATCGTGACATCCGAAGTCTTCATGGACTATTGGCCATCTATCAACAAGAAAAAGCCTGGGAAAAAGCACTCGAGGTGATTCAACAATTAGAACAGACTTCTGGCCAGAGTCTGCATGCTCAAGCGGCTCATTACTATTGTGAAATGGCGACAGTTGCACTGAAAAATACGGCTTACGACAAAGCTCATTTGGCCATCAAACAAGCCTTAACGGTCGATAATCAGTCCGTCCGTGCAAGCTTGATGCTTGCCCAACTTGAAATGAAAAATGGACGATATAAGCAAGCCATACGCGCATTAAAAAATGTGCCTGAGCAAGATGCGAACTTTATCACCGAGATCATTCAACCCTTGGTGAAATCTCATCGAGAGCTGGATGCCATGGACGAATGCGTTGATTATTTGGAGCAAACCCTGAGTGAACATCCACGAGCTTCCATCATCTTTGTGATTGGGGAATACTTTCGAGATGAAAAGAGTATGGATTTGGCGATTGATTTTGTCTCAGCGCAATTGAGTCGCCATCCTTCAATTCGTGGTTTGAATCGACTTATTTATTGGCACTTAGAATCGGCGCATGGCAAAGTTCGTGATAAATTACAAATGCTTTATGATATCACGAGTAAATTCTTGGAAAATAAGCCTATTTATCGATGTGAACATTGTGGGTTTGGGGGGAAATTGCTACATTGGCATTGTCCAAGTTGTAAGCAATGGAGTAAAACAAAACCCATTCACGGTTTAGAGGGAGATTAGAGTTTGAACACAAAACTCATCATTTCACTTGATTTTGACGATCTTTCCCATGCAAAATCCTTAGTCGACCAGCTGGATCCCACGCAATGTGCTCTTAAAATTGGCAGCGAAATGTTCACTCGTTTTGGTGTCGATTGGGTTCGAATCTTAAAAAGCATAGGCTTTAAAATTTTTCTAGACTTGAAATTTCATGATATTCCTAATACCGTGTTTGCAGCCTGTAGAGCGGCGGCAGATCTCGGGGTATGGATGATGAATGTGCATGCAAGTGGAGGGCTTCCTATGATGGATGCGGCTCGTGAAGCTCTGCTTCCCTACGGTTCCGATCGCCCTCTATTGATTGCGGTGACCGTACTAACAAGCATCAGTGAACAAAACCATAACGCCATGAAGCTGCAAAGTTCTTTAGCTCAACGAGTCATGGATCTTGCAGGTTTGGCAAAAGAAGCTTCTCTTGATGGGGTTGTGAGTGCTGTCGATGAAGTAGCTCAGATCAAATCGGCTTTTGGAGTTGATTTTCTGACCATTACCCCAGGCATTCGGAGAGCATCCGATGCGCCAGATGATCAGTCACGGGTTGCCACCCCTGAAGCGGCTGTCCGTGCGGGAAGTGATTTTCTGGTTGTTGGGAGACCCATCACAAGAGCTAAAAATCCACAGATCGTCGTTGAAGAAATACTACAATCCATCAAGTGATCACCTATGTCAGACACATTACATCATTATTATTTACAACAACTAGGTATCGAACGTTGGCTCATTCGTGAAAAAGCCTCTGTAAAACCGAAACTTTTGATCATTCTTCACACCATCGAGGATGCCCTTGTTCGGGATAAGGGGCAAGCCCTGTTAGGCCAAATGCTGAAAGCTGTTGGTTTAACAAATGCTGTTGAGATCTACCCCCTGGAACAATCAAATCTTTCTGAAGAGATCATGCATCGTTCTCCCAAACTGATTCTCATGATGGGTCTTCCAGCGGCTCAAAGCCTCCTTAAAACCACCGAACCCATACAAAATTTGCGCAGTAACAAGTTCTCCTACCTTGGATCACCTGTCTTTGTTACCCATCATCCTTGCTCGTTGTTGTCAAAACCCCCGTTAAAAAAACAATCCTATCAAGATTTGTTATCGGCAAATCTTTGGTTTCTGCAGTGATACGGATCAGATCACAACCTGTCGCAGGCTTCACTCTTATTGAGTTGTTTGTAAGCCTCTCTATCATCTCAATCCTCATCTGTCTTGGATTTTCCTTGAAGACAAACTTGGTGGAAAAAAATCAAATAAAGGCTCGTGCTGAAGATGTGAAGTCTGCCATTGCATATGCTAGAATGCATGCTTTAAACTCAGGTGAAGCGTTGGTTCTTAGCCACCTGCCAAACACACCTGATTGGTCTCAGGGGATGATGCTTTTTGTGGATAATAGACAGCACCAATATGTGACTCCATCGCAATTTCTGCATGAGTGGCATTGGAAGCAGCAAGGGATCCACCTCACCTGGCGTGGGTTTCAATCGCAAGACCATTTGATTTTTACACCAAAGCTGAGTCAAAATGCAGTGAATGGTACTTTTATATTGACGGACACCATGAATCAACGCCGTACTTTGATAGTGAATCGACTGGGCCGTGTCAAATCATCATGACATCTCATCCAGACCACTCTCTTTTATTGCCCATTCCAGCGGAGGTTCCATCCTTTCTTATACCATGGCTAACCGAGCAGGGCGCTATCACGGATAGGCTTATTCAGGAGTCAGGGGATGCTCAGTTGGAAGTGCTGATACAAGCCTTTCGATCTACAAATGCATGGGAAGAACAGGTCCTTCATCTCAAAAAAGAGGAGATCTTTTATCGTGAAATTCTCATGTGGTCACATAAGACCAGGTGTTGGTTTGCACGCACCTTGATACCCAAAGACACCTACCAGTCTGATCTTCTTTTTTTTGGTCGTCTACAACACGAGACACTTGGAGCCTTGATTTATGATGAGCCAAGAGTCAAACGAGGGGAAAGATTTTGTTATTCCATTGGGAAAGAATCGATAGAATACCACGGGTTGACGAGTGCTATGCATGAGTTTTCTGATGTCTTATGGGCGAGAAGATCTGTCTATACTTTTCAGGAACAGGGCGATTTTTACCTTCTTGAAATTTTCTTGCCTGGACTCGAGAGGATGTTCAATTGAAGTGGGGCAACATCTTTAGACTGATGCGTTTGCATAAGCCTGTTGGAACGCTGTTGTTGTGGGCTCCAACAGCTTGGGCATTATGGATTGCTAGTCATGGCTCGCCACCTTTGACGTTGGTCCTTTATTTTGCTTTAGGAACCCTCGTGATGCGATCGGCCGGCTGTGTGATCAATGATATGGCTGACATGCGGTTCGATAGGCATGTTCAGCGAACGGCGTCTCGCCCATTGGCCACAGGTGCTTTGGGTTTGACGAGCGCGTTCCTTTTGTTGATTTTCTTATTGCTCATAGCCTTGTTCATCATTTTACAATTACCGCTGTATTGTTTTTATGAAGCACTTGTGGCGCTTGGAATCATTGGTGTTTATCCCTTTTGTAAACGATGGGTTCGGGCCCCACAGCTGGTTTTAGGTCTTGCATTCTCCATGGGGATCCCTATGGCTTACACGGCATTAGATGTCCAGTGGGACCGCACCATGCTGATGTTGTTGGTGATTAACTTTTTGTGGATTCTGGCTTACGACACGATGTATGCCATGGCTGATAAGGAGGATGACTTAAAGATAGGCATTCAATCGACAGCCATCCTTTTTGGATCTTGGGCGCGGGGACTCATCTTGATCTTGCAAATGGCAAGTCATTTGTTATGGCTCACTATCAGCACGGCGTTGCCATTGGGCGTGATGTTTTATATCTGTTGGGCCATAGGTATCGGATTCATCGTTCACCAACAGGCCCTGCTGAAGCGTGGCTTGGATCTGTCTGCATTTTCGAATAGCGTTTGGTATGGGATGGTGCTGTGGGGCGGGCTAATGTAATATTTTACTAGATCCGATGCGAAAGAAGGAGGGATCAAGTGTTCGATGAAGCATCTGTTCGGCCAAGGCCATATATTGAACAGCCTCATTAGGGGTCTTGATGCCTCCGGAGACTTTGATGCCGCAGGGGCTGTTGCTATTAACAATGGCCATCAACATGGAATATGCCGCGGGGAGTGTGGCGCCCTTCTCACTTTTTCCAGTGGATGTTTTGAGAAAATCGCAGCCTTGCTGAATGATCTCGCAGCTGAGTTGGTAGATCATTTGATGAGAAGGTAATTCGCCTGTTTCTAGAATGACTTTAAACGTGAGCTGATGTTGATGACAAGCTTGAGAGACGTCATGACAGGCCTTGAGGGCTTCTTTTTGTTTTCCTGAAAGATAAACCTGATAGGGAAACACATAATCAATCTCATCCACTTGGTGCTCAGTCGCAATGTGTTCTAAGGTTGATAAAATCTCGGCTTGAGGGTCATTGCCTGAGGGAAAGTTTATCACAGTGGCTCGCTTGAGATGAACTTCAGGTGAAATGAAATCAAGGTGCTCTGGAAATGCGCAAATAGCGGCCATGTGATGTTGCTCAGCAATGAGGGCAAGCGTCTCGATATCAGCAGCTGTTGCATCATGGTCAAGGCGTGTCAAATCAATGAAGGGAAGGCAACTTTTGTGGGCGTTATTCAGATTGTTTTTTATTGAACTGAGCGTCTGCTCCATCTGTCGTTCAAATGGCGTCATGCTAATCCTTGAACAAATGCGGTGATGAGTCGATTTAAACGAGCAGAGGCGTTGTTTGCAACATGAACGACTTCATGATGACAGTGACTGGTTTTTGAGAGACCCGTCGCGAAATTGGTGATCATCGAAATCACAGCCACCTTCAACCCACAATGAGTGGCAACCAAGACCTCAGGCACTGTCGACATGCCAACAGCATCAGCGCCTAAAATTCGGAAGGCTCTGATCTCTGCGGCAGTTTCATAATTTGGACCCAGAACCGAAAGATATACCCCCTGGTGAAGGGTGATCTGCTCTTGTTTCGCCAAAGCCAAAAGTGTTTCCCGAGAGGTATTATCGTAAGCTTGGTCTAACGGAAAAAATCTGGGGCCAAAGTCCGGGTCGTTGTCACCCACCAAGGGGTTTCCAGGTTGCATGTTGATGTGATCGGTGACCAGCATGAGCTCACCCGGTCCCACATCCTCTCTGAGGGAGCCGGCTGCATTGGTCGCCAGAAAATACTCGCATCCTAGCAATTTTAACGTTCGAACGTAGGTCGTGACGGCATCATAGCCTTGACCTTCATAACCGTGATTACGACCTTTGAGACACACCAGATCTACCCCAAAGCAGTTCCCCAAAACCAAGTCCCCGCCATGACCATGTACGGTCATTTTGGGAAAGCCGGGGAGGTGTTCATATTTGAGGGTGCCATAGAGTGACAATGATTCAGTGAAACTTCCAAGGCCTGAGCCGAGAATAATCCCTATCTTTGGCTTGAAATTAGGGTAATCACGTTTGATGATATCGGCTGAGAGGTGAGCGTTGGTCGATTTGTTCGCGGTCATGGGTTATTCCAAATAAAAAATTAAGAGCACTCGCTAAGAAGTGCGCTTGTTGGGATATCGTCAGCTTCTTTGTACTTTTCTCGTTTGACCGATTTTAGAAAGGGAAGGTGACTTTCATTTTTGGGGTTTGGTGTGGATTTTAGGTTCAGAGCAGCCTTTTCTTCGAGATCAAAGGCCAAATCGGATGATAATTTTTTGTAAGAGTGTTTGACATGATCTGGTGAATGGTTTCCAAATGCTGCTTGTGTCCAAATGTAGAGAGAGGCAATCGTCAGTCCAATGCCTAAGATAGTTCCGCCAGCGATGATGAAAACAGCTGCTGGTGGAAATAGAAAGGCCATGGTTGCGGTAAGTGCAGCGATTAGGCTTCCGCTAGCAACGAAGAAGGTATAGCGAAGATATTGTGCTTGTTTAGTACTAGAATATAGCTCGTCATCCAGTGGGGGATTTTCTTGTTTATGGAATTCGCTGATGGTCCAGAATATATTGCTGATGGTATAGAGCCAAGCTGTTGGAATGATGAGTGGGGGGGCAATGATGCAAAAAATACTGGCAATAACCCCAAGAAGCGCTGAAATTTGGTATTGATCTTTGAAATCAGCAAAACCATACCAAAACTTATCTTTTCGCGGTTGATTTGGGTAAAATAAAGCCGCAGCATACCAAGTGACATATGCCACCAGAAACGCTAGAAGAGAGACGAGATTCAACACGGCCGATACGATAAAAATGGGGACATACTTTAATCGAGCCGTTACAAATCCTGCCATAAAAAGATAGCCACTGATGCTATCTAGTTGTCTTCTTATACGCTTCAATTAGGAATCCTATAGCTATTATCAAGAATCCGCTATTCTAAAGACTTCGATAAAAAAAGCAAAGAAAACTGACAGAAAGGAGGAGGTTTTTAGCTTTCATGAGGTGGCCCTGACTTATACTGCGGGATGCTGGTGAGCGATATGGCGGCCGTATGACCTTCCACTCGGCAAGTGGCAGGGACATTTGATAGTATGCTGGCGGCTATCAGTGTTGTGCCCTGTAAATAAGGACAGTAATCGATTAACTCGCCTATTTCATTTCCAGTGTTAGGCTCAAACAATCGAAGACCTGAGTATAGGGGTTCTTCAGTTTGGACGGTGAATAATCTCATCGTATGTTTTGGTTTTGAGCGGTAGTGCATGCGAGCGATGATCTCCTGGCCTTTGTAGCACCCTTTGTTAAAACTGACATAATGAGACGTTTCCAACCCAAGACGTTGAGGTAAGAACACCCCGCGAGTTTCTGGATAAATTTCAATCCCACCGTGTTGAAGTTTAAGGGCAAGCCATGCCAATGAACCTCGAGATACCGACACCTCATGTGATGCTTCGGTGTCTAGGACTAACACATAGAGTGAGGCGCCTATGTGATAACACCAACACCCCTCGGAAGATACCATACTCAATCGTGTGGGATTGGGTTTCAATTTAAAAGGGAGGGCTTCATTTGGATTTTGGTGGTACAAACCCAAGATCTTAAATGGTGAGATGTCACTAAGCGTCACACGAGAGAGGAGGGCGGTCTTTGTGAGCGAATCCATGGTCAAATGAAGGAGATCTTTTGGTAGAATGAGATAAAGGCTTTCATCATCGAGTTGAATGATGTCCATCAAAGCCAACACACGGCCTTGTAACTGACACTGGGCACCTTGGGCTATGTTTTGATGATTTACTCCTTTGACATCACAGGAGAGCAACCCTTGTAGGAATTCGTGGGCTCGAACACCTTGAACTTTGATCACGCCAAGATATGAGAGATCAAAGAAAACATTTTTCTGCGAGGGGATTGAGAGTTCTTTGTCCAATGGTTCGATGGCTGAGAGTGTTCGGCTATTGATGAGGTATTGAAGTGGTTTCATGCGATCCTTCCTATTGCGCTGCTTTGAGAGAGTAGTGTAGCATCTTCCACAATGTCAACCGTTCGCAATGAAGTGATGATCTCATCCGTTAGATTAGCCAAAATCAATTGGCAGTGTCGTCGTGGCATGCTTGAGTTGGATTTGTTGTGCCTTAAATTTGTAAAATATCATATCCATTCCCTCACTGAGGTTCAACTCCAAGCCTTTGAACAGTTGTTGGAGCAGTCTGATCCCTTATTGTTATCCTATTTGATGGGACATGAAACAGTTCATGAGAAGGAGTTAGTGGAAATTGTTGCCTTCATCCGATCGGTGCTTTGAGCTGAAGAAATCGAACGATTATTTGCTTTGTATGCTTCTTTTTCATGCCTTCGTCGCGATGGTTATTTTGCGATCAGGGCTTCCTTTGATGGTGAGCCTATGTTTTATCGGTGTTTTGATTTTTTCGACTCAAGTCATTGGCACCTCACAGACGTGAAAGGGAACGTGCTGAAATATGAACATGCCTCAGTGCTATTTGATGGCGGATTGTTTTTTCTGCTGGTTTTAAAGGGAGAAAGCGCTCGCAAACAATTGATTGTCTTTTATGACCAACTTAGTGAGGGTCAATGGAGATATTTGAAGTGGCATGAGAAAACTAGGCCCTAAACCATGCCGCTAACTCTTTAGCATAGTAGGTGATGATAAAATCAGCCCCAGCTCGATGAATGGCTGTGATCACTTCGGTAACCCCTTGGCGCTCATCTATCCATCCTGCAGCAGCTGCCGCTTTCAACATCGCAAATTCGCCACTGGTGTGATAGGCACCTAAGGGCATGTATGGAAAAGCTTCTTTGATGCGATGAATGATATCTAGATAAGTGTGGGCAGGTTTGACCATCAGCATGTCAGCCCCTTCTGCCACATCTTGACCACATTCTCTTAATGATTCAGCGGCATTCGCATAGTCCATTTGATAACTTTGACGATTTCCAAATTTAGGCGCACCTTCAGCCGCTGCTCGAAAGGGGCCATACATTGCCGAGGCATACTTGACGGAGTAGCTTAAGATAGGGATATATTCAAAGCCCGCATCATCGAGAGCCGTTCGAATACTGTGTACCATGCCATCCATATTGCTGCTTGGAGCAATCACATCGGTTCCAGCCATTGCGTGGCTTACCGCTTGTTTGGCCAATAAGGTTAAAGTGAGGTCATTGTCGATGAAGTGTTCGTCATGCCGTTTTTGCTCAGTGACCACACCGCAATGTCCATGGTCTGTATATTCACAAAGACAAATGTCAGAAATGACGAGCAGATCGGGAGCGGCATTTTTAATCGCAGGAATGGCTTTTTGAATGATGCCCGTTGGTGAATAGGAGTCTTTCCCAAGTGGATCTTTATCCCCTGGAATTCCAAACAAAATAATACTTCGGATACCCAAGGCCCAAAGTGCGGTGACCTCTTCTTCCAATTGATCAACACTCAGTTGAAAATGTCCTGGCATCGATGGAATGGGCTTTTTGATCCCTGTGCCCTCTTTAATGAAGAGAGGTAAGACCCATTTACTGGGGTGTAGTGTCATTTCTTGCACTAAGCTTCGTATAGGTGCGTGGTTTCTTAATCGCCTGAGGCGAGCTTTAGGAAAAAGACCTAGGGTATTCATTGAACGCTCCAGTTTTAAGTGGCAATGATACCCTATTCTTTTAGAGGGATCTATCTTGGGGCTGGGCTTCTATCTGTTGCTCTGAGGGGCATGTCTGAGATGAGGTCTTGTAATTGGGTTCTCATCAAAGCATCAAAGTCAGCGTCCTCAAGAATCGCTTTAGGGATGGCTTGTTGATAGTAGTCCATCAGTTGACCTGATTCGGCAGGTTTAAATCCCAAATGTTCGGCAACGATCAGACATTCTCCCAAGGAATGATGTCCGTGTGCCACGAGATCACATCCTTGCGCCAATATGAGCATTTTTTTGTCTTCGTCGTCGAGCTCAGCCAATGGAAAAATTCGAGAAATCATTGTTTCGGTTGGCCCAGAGGCCCCTGAAACGATCGGCATATGTTTTTTCATCAACCATTGAGCAACGTGGCTCTCCAAATCAGGCATATATAGGAATCCTGTAGGATTTATGGGTGATGTGAAATAAGTTCTGCAATCTTCAGGGGTGAATTCAGGCGCGACAATACCCAAAGCATGCGTAGAGAGGTCCCGGCCTGTGAACTCACCTTTTTTTACACCACAGTTTTCTTCAGAAAAAAGAAATGGGGAGCGCGAGGGATTCGGAGGACTGACTCTTGTGGCAACGATGCTAGGATCAACTGTAAAAAATCTTGGGGATAGCGTTATATAGCCAGTCTCATCCATTTCATATTTTTTGACGGCCGGCTCAAGTGGGAAACACTCGTCATTCACGAGTTGTATGACATAATCAATTGCTGCTAAGTTGAAGTCTTTTCTTAAGGCGTCAAAGGAATCAATTCCCATGTAACGCTCATTTACTTTAGAAAATAGGGATGACACATGTTCAGGAAGATCGAACCTAGCATCGCATTTGAGCATAGAACGTAGAAATGGTCGTGAGGTTAAGTAGTTTTCAATCCCATCAATGACTTTCTTATATGGGGTTAGATAAAAATGAGGGTGGTCCAGGACGAATTTGGCAAGTTTTGTTTCGAATAACGTGACTGCCACCAAATTACCCTTGCTATCACATGTCGTTTGATCAAATGGCATTATCAATCCTTAAGTATAATCTGAGAGAGCATCATAATGATTTATACTTAACGCAACCTTAACATGGACAAAATATGGGCGATTGTTATTTTTGGAGATGTTATAGTATCGATTAATGCAGTTTGCAACTCTCAATATCAAGATACCTCAAACTTTTGGTTTAAACATTGTCTGATTTAACCTATAATAAGGCAGTTTTTTTAGAGATAGGCCCTGATGAGCATTGAAAAAGTTGTGGTTATCATTCCCACTTATAATGAAGCTTGTGTGATTGAAGAAACTTTGACTCAGGTGTTTCTTGAAATACAAGGTGCGCCTCATCATGACGTTCATGTGTTGGTGTTTGATAGTCATTCAACTGATCTCACAGGCCAAATCCTCGCTCAATTGCAAGCCAGATATCCTAAGCTTCATATCCAAACAGAACAACAAAAATCAGGGTTGGGATCGGCTTATTTGCAGGCTATGCGCTACGCACTGGACAACATGTCTGCAGATATTGTTGTGGAATTTGACGCTGATCTTTCCCACCAGCCCAAGTATCTCCTGCCGATGCTCGAGCAGATGAAAACGCATGATGTGGTGTTGGGCAGCCGTTATGTTCGTGGTGGGAGTATTCCAAAAGCTTGGGGATGGGACCGGAAACTGTTGTCAGTGCTTGGTAATGTCGTAGCACGAGTCGTGTTGAGCCCTAAATACAGAGATTTTACCAGCGGTTTTAGAGCAACTCATCGACGAGTGCTTGAAAAAGTCCTCCCAAAGCGATTTTTATCCAATCAGTATGCTTATAAATTAGAATTGCTGTGGCTTCTGCATCAACATCGGGCGCGTATTTGCGAGTTTCCGATTGATTTTATTGATAGAGAAAAAGGGATCAGTAAAATGCCCACGAACAATATCTTAGATTCTTTGAGAGTGGTGTTTACTTTAAGATATCGGTCTTTGAAAAGCTATTTTAAAATGTGCTTGGTGGGTTTGTCTGGCGTGTTCATTCAGTTTTTGGTTTATAACTTGTTACGTCAAAACATGTCTCCTATCACTGCCGAACAAATCGCCATCATGGCGGCTATTGCGAATAATTTTGTTTTAAATAATCGATTCACCTTTCGAGACTCACCGCTTGCGTCACGGCACCGAAAAATAAAAGCTTTGGGCTTGTTTGTCGGGTACTCTGTTCTGATGGTCGCTTTTCAAAGTTATTGGTTGCATGTGAGCTTAAGCACGTTTGGTGCTGGATATTTAAAAGAAAACATCACTATGGCCACAGGGATTCTTATTGGCTCTTTGTTTAATTATGTGACTTATACGCGTTTGATATGGCATAAGGTTTCATCCTGACCACTTGATAATAAAACAAACTACTTGGCGTCCCTTG
Source organism: Legionellales bacterium (assembly GCA_026399195.1). Lineage (GTDB taxonomy): Bacteria > Pseudomonadota > Gammaproteobacteria > Legionellales > Legionellaceae > JAPLRK01. The sequence goes on along the minus strand of JAPLRK010000047.1, from coordinate 6,725 downwards.
GCCTTGGCTGTGTGAGATGATGTCATGTGTTGGTGATTGCAACGCCACACGGGAGGTGACGGAAAGTGCTGTGAAATCATTCGGATCCATGGACAGAAGAATCACATATTTTCCCGAAATACCCTCGCGTTTTGACCAAAATTGATACATTAAACTGTCTTCGCCAAAGACATGTCGTCCAACGATAGGATAGTGAGTCATGGGTGAATTTTTGGCTTGATAAAACGAAAATTCACTGCCGATGAAGTAGTGGTCAAGTGGGATGATGATCGGTAGGCTTTGGGTTTTGACCTCTACTTGATGAGCAATGAGTTGTATTTGTTGGGTTAGATTTTCCCAAGAAATAAATTTGATGAAAAATGTATCATAGACCATGGCTGGGGTGCCAAAGGTGATGATCCAGAGGATAAAACTGTAGCCTGGAATCAATAGGATGGCTGTGATGAACCAGCTTTGTCTGAGGTTCCAACGAGTATGGGGGCTATTTTCGTGGATGAGTAAAGCAAGCCATGGAATGAGGGCTAGTAACCCCGGGCCAATCCAATTGAATTTGATGTCATGTCTGACACTGAAAGCTCCAAAAATAATCAAGGGCACCAGGGTGAAGATTTGCAAAAAGTGTTTGGATTCCGCGGGTATTGAATGTTTCATCGGCAGACGTTGACGGGTGAATAAGGTCCAAAACCCTAAGAGACCTGGGGGCATTAAGAACAAAATGAATAATCCGACAAGGTGATGAAGCGTAAAGATGGGCGTGGCCTGTAGTCGGTGGGTGCTTTGAAAAACAAACGATATCCAGTCGTGTTTGGCGTTCCAGTAGATGACAGGTGAAAACAGAAGGCAAGTGATGAGCATTCCTAGATAAGGCTCCTTTCGGCACAGCCAATGGCGTGAGGATGGGGTCATGAGGATATAAAGTAGGGTGCTGATGCCTAAGATAGCAATGGAGTATTTGGAGAGCATGCCAAGACCTAGGCTGATGCCTGCCAAATACCAGTAGGGTGCTTCTTTTAAAATCAGCGCACGATAGAGCACATATAGAGAGGCAGCCCAGCAGGCGAGGAGGGGTTGATCGGGGGTGATGATCAAGGATTCCACAAAAAAATAAGGCAATATGGAGAGCAAAAACACCGAATAGAGACCGGCACCTGGCATCAAGCGTTGGGTTAACTTAAAACTAAAAAAAGCGGTCAAGAGCCAGCAGAACAGGGAAGAGAGGCGCACGCATAGTTCATTGGTGCCGAGGTAAGTGGTTAGTTTGATGAGCAGGGCGACCATGGGGGGGTGATCTAGGTAGCCAAAATCAAGGTGTTGTGCGTAATTCCAGTAATAAGCTTCTTCAGGGAGCAAATCAATGGCGTCATGGGATATGGCGCGTAAAGTCAGTGAAAGGCCGATGAAAATAAGGACGATGACGTTAAATCGTGTGGTTTTTGTGAGTCCGAGAGCAGTCATTTGAGTAGGTCGTCAATAAGGAGAGAGCATATTAGCAGTAGATCTTCTTGGGCTCTAGTAATTCCCTGTAAATTTAGGCAAAATGATCGGGCGTTTTAGGAACGTTCTATTTTTTGAGGTATAACTTTTATTGAGAGATCAAAGGGGATTGTTATGAAGATGAAACTGGTCGCTGTTGCTATGGGTTTGGCAATGTCAACGGCAATCGTCTCAGCCGATGCTACGGCATTGACTAACGATAAGGATAAGCTGTCATATAGTATTGGATCTGATTTGGGTAAAAATTTCAAACGCCAAGGTATTGAGATCAACCCAACGGTGTTAGCTCAAGGGATCCAAGATGCCAGCAGCGGTGGTAAATTGTTGTTAACTGAACAACAAATGAAAGATGTGCTCACCAAGTTCCAAAAAGACTTGATGGCAAAACGAACCGCAGAATTCAATAAAAAAGCAGACGAGAACAAAGTCAAAGGCGAAGCCTTTTTAGCTCAAAATAAAGCCAAGACAGGTGTTGTATCCCTTGCAGATGGCTTGCAATATAAAATCATTAAGCCAGGCACTGGGGATAAACCCGCCAAAGAAGATACGGTCACTGTAGAATATACAGGTCGTCTGATCAGTGGTGATGTGTTTGATAGCACAGAGAAAACAGGCAAGCCTGCGACGTTTAAACTGTCTCAAGTGATTCCTGGTTGGACTGAAGCCCTGCAATTGATGCCTGCTGGTTCCACGTGGGAAGTCTATGTTCCTGCAAGTCTTGCTTATGGCTCACGCAGCATGGGTGGACCGATAGGACCTAATGAAACGTTGGTGTTTAACATTCATTTGATTTCTGTTAGCAAAACCAAAACTTCCTAGTCTATGGTGTTTGAACAAAGCCACATGTGTTTTTTTGCATGTGGCTTTGTTTTAATCAGGTAAGGATCGCGTGATCAGATAAAACAATGAGCCATTTTTCTCATGAACAAACGTCTTTTGATAGTTTTTGTTTTAGGTTTTTCCTCAGGTCTACCCCTAGCGCTTTTGACAAGCACTCTTCAAGCGTGGTTTGCTGACTCAGGCCTATCGATTTTTTTCACAGCGTCTCTCAGTCTTTTGGGGTTTCCGTACGTGTATCGCGTCCTTTGGGCGCCTTTCCTTGATCGTTACGCCCTGTTTTCTTTGGGGAAAAGACGAAGTTGGATGTTGGTGATGCAAGTGTTGTTGATGATTGGCTTTCAGGCCATGGCCTGGTTGTCGCCGTTGAGTTCACCCAAGCTGATCGCTGGATTGGCTTTTGTTTTGGCCTGTTGTTCAGCGACTCAAGATGCGGCTATCGATGCTCATCGAACTGAATATTTACCAGAAAGTGAGCATGGGCTAGGAGCATCCTTAGCTGTTTTTGGTTATCGCCTCGCTTTGTTGATTGCAGGCGGTCTGGCTCTGATCATTGCGCAATATTGGGGCTGGGCTTTTGCTTATCGAGCCATGGGATTTTTGATGTTGTTTGGGATGGTTGCAACCCTTTATAGTCCTGAGCCTTCGGTGCAGAGTGTTCATCCTTTACGTTTTGCAGATGAATTGATAGCGCCAGCCAAAGAACTGCTTTCACGGCCTGGTATCATCGTGCTGTTGTGTTTTGTGTTTTTTTACAAACTGGGTGAGGCCTTTACGACCACAACCAGCGGTATTGTGATGCCCTTTTTGATCCAAGGGGTGGGTTTTCCTTTAGATACCATAGCTTACGTGAATAAAATGATGGGGATCAGTGCTATTGTCATCGGGGGCTTGGTGGCGGGGGTTGTGTTGTTGCGCTGCTCTCTTTTTAGCGCCTTGTTGTGGTTTGGGTTATTGCAAGCGTCAACCAATGTTTTGTTTATCCTGTTGGCAATGGTGGGTAAAAGTTTACCATTATTGGCAATCGCCGTCGTTTCTGACAACTTTGCTTCAGGCATGGGATCCACCGCGGTCGTGGCTTTATACATGCGCCTGGTAGATAAACGATACACCGCCACGCAATTTTCAATGTTCGTAGCAGTGGCCACACTACCACGCATTTTATCCGGCCCCATGGCCGCATGGTTTCAATCTTGGGCAGGTTGGGTAGGGCTTTACCAATGGTCGAGTGTTCTAGCCTTGGGGTTTATTCCGTTTTTGATGATGTTACGGAAGCAGACTATGTTGTCATCTCCCCTCATTATGGCAAAAGTCACTCGCTTTTAGAAACGGAGGGGGGGGGGAGCTCTCCAGAATTTTTTTTGAGTTTTTTGTTGTGGCTGGGGTGATTAGGATCGCGCCCGAAACAACTTCCTATTCTTGGAAAATTTATGAGCATCCAGATATGGGTATTGCTCTATAATTCCATCGTCCAAGAAGCTCATCAAAAACAATCTTCATTGACTCTTTAAAGTCACCCGTCACTTTTTTTCCTAATTCATAAACTTTATCGATAATGCTCACGCTAACGCTCAATCCCGTTTTAGTTTGGCGCCCACGAGTAGCGTCCGAGGAGGTGAGGCGAGTGGGGGCCCTATCTTGCCCCCTCTTAATGGGAGCAACTCGATGCCCTCTCCTGGTGGTGCCGGTTCTGTTTCATCTCTTTTGGTCGGGTTCGCTTTGGCGTACTTGATAGCAGTAGCAATCTCCTTTTCACTGAACGCACTAGTTCTTCCTGTGGTTTCTAGCTTCGTATTAAGCGCTTTTAATTCACCGACATTTAATTTCAACAGATCGCTTCTATTACTCCTAGGGGGATATTTTTCTGTCAGTGTATTACCTAATTTTGTAATCACCTCGGCCAGCAACTTAGCTTTATCTGGTTCAAATGGAGTAGCATTAACACTCTTCATGATCTCGTTGAATCCAGCTTTAGGGTCTTTCTTAAGATTATTAGAATCTGCGAGTGCTTTCATGATTCTTGTTGCACTCTCTAATTGGGCCTGCGGTAATAGCAAAAGCCTTCCTAGCTTATCTTTTGTTAGATCTTGTACTAATGGGATGTTGTTCTCTTGCATTAGTTTGATACATTCTTTAACCTCCTTGTCAAAAACTTGGTCATCCTTGGTCTCCCGAACACTCATGTATTTTGATAGACAACTACAGATTCGATCCGCATTTTTATCGCCCTGAAAATGTTCAACTAAAGGCGCTAATCTTTTTAAGACGGCTGTTTTTAATTGTAATAATGATATAAAATTGTCTGTCAAGTCTCCAGTTTTATCGGTAATTCTGACATTGCGTTTCATTGCCTTGAGAATTTGACCTGTAAAGATGGCTCTATTCTTTAAGTCTTCTGCAGTATAGTCACGCTCCCCTATTATTGCAATTAGTTGAGGAAATATCCTTTGTTTGTTTTTTTCAAAATCAGGATGTTCCTTCATGCTTTCTAATGTAGACGCCATATAACTTGCTTGTTGATGATTCAAAGCTAAGAGGTCTTTGAGTTCATATTCTAAAAGCCCTCCAACGCCGTGCATGGGCGCTAGGCATTTTCCCAGGGTTGCAGCTTCTTCTATAGTCTTGTCCTTAAGACCTCCTATGATAGTCGTAAGATCATTCTTTCCAATGTTTGAGGGCTTCTCTAAATTGGTTAGTAGCGCATTAAGATTTATTAAACTTTTTCCGGTGGTGTCCGCGGTCGCCATATTCATGACTTCATGTCTTAGGCCATTTATACTTATTCCTTTAGCGTTCATCGTGTTAAAAACATCGCAAATTTCTTTTGATAGTTTTGAGAAATCCTCTGCATGTTCTATGGCATGTCTAATAGGGGCGCGATCTAAATTAACTAGACCTATACTTTTTAAAATTGAGAGGATCCCAGCTCTCTGTTCGGGGAGGATCTTTTCTAAATCTTCAGAGTACTTTGTTCCAAATACGCCAGCCAACGGTGGATATTTCTCGTCGAGACTTGTCACAAAATTTGTCAATTGTGTCTTACAATACGGCTCAAAATCATATCTATTGTTTTCCTTTGTTGGCGCTATCAAGCCGGGTTCTTTCAAATTAAAAGCTATAGCCAATGCGAGATTAATATCTAAATCCTTTTGAATTGACGTTTGGATATCGGCAGCCGTCTTGTTTACTAATGAAACCGAAGATTTTATGAGTTGAATGATAGCTCGTACTGTTGCTTCATCAATTGTTTTGTTATTATTATTTTTTATCGTGAGTTCTAAGTTTAGTGCTTCGAGTTGAATTAATGTAAGGTCCTTGATTACCTCAGCGTTCTGAAACAACAACAAAAATCTCGCTTTTTCATCGTCCAAAGAACTTTTAGGAGTGGTTGCGATAGTAGCTCCAGGTGTAGCAGTTGGTCTCGGCGCTGGAGGATCCATAGGTACTCTTCCTCCTCCTCCTACTGCCGTTGGCGCGGTTTTTCCTCTATCGGCTGGTGCTGATGTTGACATGTTCCTCTCCTAAATCAAATCTCATCATCTATGTATAGACCATACTTCAAAAACCGTCCAACAATCAGACATTTTTTTGTTTTTAACATAGCATATTTTGAGTCTACCGAGGGTCACTGCGATGGTATTAAAATGAGCTAAATACGGGCACTGTATCTGAAGCGTGACCGTCAGGGAGCGGAAATTGAATGTTGGCGAAATGTTGCATGTGTATTTCCACTTCCTGACGGTCGTGGTTCGGTCATTGTCCTGGAAATACAACAAGCTGAGATCGATGGTTTGAAACGAGCGGGCGCGATCTTAATCAAAATTCAGGACTTTTGCTCTCTTGTGGCGACATCGACTGATAGACTTGGTGTTCAATGGTCTCGGCAACCAAATTCAAATCAGTTCGCCCTGTATTCCATCGCAACTTGATGGTGTGGGCCAACTCCAAAAGATCACCAAGAATAGGATGCTCTCGACCACCGCCATTCGCAAAATAAGCGGAAAAAAAGCTTATCGCAATTTTTTGTGGTTTATGCAACGCATCATGTATCACTCTTGCTTGAAGTTCTGGCTTCGTGTCCGGATACTCTTCAACAACATCAAAACCCACGAAAAATTTCATCAAAAAACCCTCATCATGTTTAAAATAAACGCGAGTATACGTGGTTTCTTTGAATATGACAACAACGCACAGTATAGACTCCAGGTATGGAAGACTCACATTTTTATGTTTATGCTATACTTTCTAAAGAATTGGAGTCTGGACAAAACCGCATGAAAAAAGCCTCATGCGATTTTGTCCAAATAATGAGCGATAAATTAAATGACGTAAATTTTGGCCTCACCTGTCCATTAGGAGGGGTTGGTTGATCTTTTTATTTGCCTCCAATGAAT
>JAPLRK010000037.1 GCA_026399195.1 Legionellales bacterium | reverse complement strand
TTGTAATGCGAGACTATTCATTCCAACGTTATATTACATTTTCTTTTGAGTGTCCCGTGTTATTTTTATTATTTTAGATTTTAGTGAAAAGTCACGAAATTGTTGGTGGTTGTCAATAACGGGGTTGACCGAATACTTACGGCCAAGGCCCAACAAGATATTGATCAGTAGAGGTATTTTGCTCTTCAACATCTCAATAAGTTCGAGCTGATCATCAACACAGAAATTTAAGGCGTTAACCAATTGATCCCTATTTTCAGTCACCAAACAGAGCTCATTCAATATCTCCGACCGTTTTCCCTTCGATAAGCCACGAAGCCCTTCAGGTAATTCCTTGATTTTGTTAAGAACATCATCAAAACGAGCCATGATCGACTACCTTGTTCTTGAGTGCAGATGATCTTATTATAGACTGATTTTTTGAAGTTTTCTCTACATTGCCATTGCGTTCATACCCATATTTGCGTACAAATTGTACATTATCCACATGGTGCCAATGACCAAAACCAACACTACAACGAAAGTAAAGAGAAAACTTAATAAATTCCAGGCCGATTTTGAGTGTGTATTTAAATGAAGAAAAAAAACAAGTTGCATAAAAAACTGTGTGATCGCAAGAGCGCCGACCACAACATACAGCGTTTTTGGCGGTAGAGCCGCATAAATAACAAGAAAAAACGAAAAAAGGGTCAAAAAAATTGAGGATACAAAACCAACGATATAGGATTGATATGTCCCATAGGATGCGCCTGTATCAGTATCAAAAGTAATGTTATGTTTCGACATGTTAAATGCCTCCCATCAAATAGACGACTGAAAAAACAAAAATCCAAACGATATCCAGAAAATGCCAAAACAAACCCAAACAGGTTAACTTTGTCTTAGTCACCGGTGTCATGCCATGCACTCTTATTTGAAATATAAGGGTCAACATCCAGATAAGTCCTATGGTTACGTGTAGTCCATGCGTAGCCACCAAGGTAAAAAAGGATGATAAAAAGGCACTCTTAGCCCAGGTATGCCCCTCCAAATATAAGTTGTGAAACTCATAAAGTTCCATTGAAATAAAACAAAACCCCAAACCAAAGGTCACCCACATCCAACGGGTCACCTCACTAGGTGACTTACTGTTACGTGCTAGCATTGCAAGACCATAAGTAAAACTGCTGGTTAACAAGATCAACGTTTCAGTCAAGACAAAAGATAGACTAAACAGTTCTTTAGCATGTGGCCCACCAAACGTATGTGTGTGAAACACGGCATAAACGGCAAATAACGACGCAAATAAAATGCAGTCCGTCATGATATATATCCAAAAACCAAATATATTTTTCGAGCCATCAAAATGATCTGTGTGAACATGGTGCGTTAGAGTCTTTTCCATCATGACGCTCCTACCGGTGATTGTTGATATTTCATTTCGTTTGCTTCGACCTCACTCGCGGTGATGTAATAATCCGTGTTGTAATTAAAAGAGCGTATGATCAAAGAAACGATAACACTGCCTAAGCCTAAAATAGCGAGCCACCAAATATGCCACACCATGGCAAAACTGAAGATAAAGGCAAAAACACCCAAAACAAATCCCATGGCTGTGTTTCTGGGCATGTGTATATCCAGATAGGGCAAGACGATTTCTTTAGATTTATTGGCGCTATTTAGCCCTTCTTGTTTTTGCTCCCAAAAAGAATCTATACCACTAACCACGGGGATATGTGCAAAATTATAGGGTGCAGCAGGTGAGGCGGTTGTCCACTCCAAGGTACGAGCATCCCAGGGATCTCCGGTAACATCACGACATTTGTTTTTGTTTTTGATACTCACAATGATTTGTAAAATCTGAAAAACAACGCCTACCGCTATAATCCCAGTACCGATCGCCGCTACAATCAAATAAGGTTGAAAACCAGTGGAAGCATCATAATGATATAAACGACGAGTCATACCTAGAGCACCCAGAATATAAAGGGGAACAAAGGCCACAAAAAAACCAACTAGCCAACACCAAAAGGCACATTTACCAAGTGATTCATTCAAGGTGAAGCCAAACATTTTTGGGAACCAATAAGCCAATCCGGCAAAATAGCCAAACACCACGCCACCAATGATGGTGTTATGAAAATGTGCGACTAAGAATGCGCTATTGTGAGCTTGAAAATCAATGCCTGGTACGGCAAGCATGACCCCCGTCATTCCTCCTATCGTAAAGGTCACAAAAAACCCCATCAACCAATACATGGGCGTGGTAAATCTAATCCGACCCCGATACATAGTGAATAACCAATTAAACACCTTCACGCCGGTAGGGACAGATATAATCATCGTAAGAATCCCAAATACTGCGTTCACGTCAGCACCGGCTCCCATGGTAAAGAAGTGGTGAGCCCAAACAATGAAGGCTAAAAAGGTAATAACTACCGTCGCCCAGACCATCGTTGTATAACCAAACAAGGCCTTTCGAGAGAAAGTTGCAACAATCTCAGAATAAATACCGAAAGCAGGGAGAACTAACACATAAACTTCTGGGTGTCCCCAAATCCAAATCAAATTGACATACATCATTTGGTCCCCGCCAGCACCCGTGGTGAAAAAATGCATATCAAGGTATCGATCTAGACCAAGCAAGGCCAAAGCAACAGTTAACACGGGGAAAATAAGCATGATGAGAATTGAAGAACAAAAAGCCGTCCATGTAAAAATAGGCATTCGCATCAAGTACATCCCTGGGCAACGCATTTTTAAGATAGTCACGAAAAAATTTATTCCTGACATAAGACTACCAATGCCTGAAATTTGAATCGCCCAAATGTAATAATCCGTTCCAACCGTCGGGCTATAGGCTAGCTCCGAAAAGGGCGGATAGACCAACCAACCTGCATGAGCAAAGTCACCAAAGAGTAAGGACACATTAGCAAGCATAGCTCCAACGACAAAAAGCCAAAAACTAAGTGAATTCAGAAATGGAAAAGCCACATCTCGTGCTCCAATTTGTAATGGAATCACTAAGTTAAATAAAGAAAACATGAGCGGCATCGCCACGAAAAATATCATGATCGCCCCATGGGCGGTAAATATTTGATCGAAGTGCTCTGGAATAAGATAACCATCGGAAACGCCGGAAGCCATGGCTTGCTGAACACGCAGCATAACGGCATCAGTAAATCCTCTGACAAGCATGACTAGTGCCACAATGAGATACATCGTTGCAATCCGTTTGTGATCAACAGTCACTATCCATTCACGCCAGAGGTAACCCCATTTTTTGAAGTAAGTGATGCCTCCCACAACCACAACACTGACAACCAGCATGAACGCCAGCATTGAAAATATAATGATTTGCTGGCTTATGGGTTCAAAGAGATAAGGAAAAACCTCTTGTGGATGACTGAGTTTTCCGATGAGCGTTTCTAGCATGGCGATTTCCTTTTAGTATCAACTTTTATGTTTAGGATCAGCAGTTGGCATCATGTAATGCATAATAATGCTGTCAAATAAGCCACTATTAACATGACCAAAATACCGAATGGGAGCATCAATGGATTTGGGTACCAGCTCATCCCAAAATACGGCCGACGTCAGTCGTTCAGGGCTCTCTTTAACGGTGTTAACCCAGTTGGCAAAGTCCTCAGGAGAGGTCACTTCTGTGGCAAAATGCATACCAGCAAAGCCGATACCGGTATAGTTTGTTGCAAGCCCGAGATAGCTTCCCGGGACGTCTGCAATAAGATGCAACTGCGTTTTCATTCCTGTCATAGCATAAATTTGTCCACCAAGTTGTGGAATAATGAAGGAATTCATGGGTGATGCCGCTGTTATCTTGAAATTGATGGGTGTCCCAACGGGAATTTTAAGATAATTAAGCGTGGCTATGTTATATTCTGGGTAAATAAACAACCATTTCCAATCCAGCGAGACAACTTCAACATTGACTGGTTTTGTTTGTGAATCGAGTGGCTTATATGGATCTAGGCTATGAGTTGTTTTCCAAGTGACGATTCCTAAAATTAGGATAATAATACAGGGGATTGTCCACCATACTATCTCCAAAATAGCGCTATGTTTCCACTCAGGGGTATATTTGGCATGATTCCCTTCTCGATATCGCCAGCCAAACCAGCATGCCATAAGGATTACGGGTATGACCACCAGCAGCATGAGTTCAATTGAAAAGGTAATCAATTTTAATTCAGCCGTTGCAATTTGTCCTCTAGGAGCTATAGCACCAGAATGACAACCATTTAACAAAAGTAATGTCATCGTAAGTAGAACAACATTCGCCGGTCTAATGATCCGTTTACCTGGAAATCCAGATAGCATCTTAGATATTGCCTTTATCATACTTTGACGCTCCTTTTTTATCATTTTAGTGGTTTCATCTCATTCATCATTCCAAATAGAAACAACATAAGATCAAAAAAATACCAAAACAGAGTCTTGAATTGAAATCGCTTATAACACTCCTGGGGAATGATCATACGGGCCACTGAGGATTTTATTTCTTTTCCTTGTTTCCATAATTGATTTGCTTGGGTAGATTTCATAAAACGATACCTCTATGCAGCTTCATAACCTTAACCTTGCGCATAGTTTAGATATGTTTTGATAGATAACACTGATCTACATCATGGAAAAATTAATTTGTTTGATAATTTGGCAGTATGGTCTCAAACGACTGGCCTTATGGGTTGGACCGCATGCCAGCGATAAGTTTTAATTTTTCCGGTTGAATAAATTTAATTTTTTTATGATCTACCGTGATTATTTTATTTTTTTTAAATTGAGAGAGGAGGCGGCTGATGGTTTCCGCTGTGAGTCTTAAATAGTTCCCCATATCTTGACGGGACATAGGTAGAAGAAATGACAATTGCATTTCGGGTGGATGTAATCGGGTCGATAAATCAATTAAAAAAGCAGCGAGACGTTGCTCTGCTGTAATTGAGAACAAATAAGAACCCATACTCAGTTGCTGGCTAATTAAATGTAACATGTGTTTTTGCAGGATAGGGTTTGAATGCAATAAATCAAGGAAATTATCGTATGGAATTTCACAGAGAACCGTTTCAGATAAAGCAACAGCTGAAAAAAGGTAATGCCGCGTATAAATGGCATCAAAACCAAAGACTTCGCCATTAAAATAAAAGCCTCTGATCACTTCATTTCCCTCAGCATCGACCTGAAAGGTTTTTAATATTCCCCGCTGGATAACATAGAGGTTTCGAAACGTAGTCTGAGGCAAACACAAGACATCGTGTTTTTTTAAATGGTGGTGTTGTTTTACTGCAAGATTGATTTGATTTATCCATGGCGAATTTTTTATTTCTGTCATGCAAAAAGGAGTAAATGTGCAGTTTATGCAGGTTTGATTAGAATGAGTGTTGTTTAGCATAATTCAGCCATGGAGGAATGGTAACAAATGGACAATATGTGTATTATACACCAAACACTATTGTTCGTGTTCGAATTGATGAGCTTATTAAAGAGGAGGCTTCAATGGGGCTAACCGTATCGTCACATTGGCTCTGTTGCGTCATTTTTGCGTGAGATTTTCATTTGAATTATTTGGTTTTCATAAAGGCAAGGTGAGAATGGTTTAAACAGGGTATAGCGCTCAATTGCTCGACCAATGATTCATCATTATCGTTGTCATCGTTATTGATAGAAACATAAGCATGGGTCGGCGCTTCGAAATGAGCACCCATTTTTTCCCAATAACCCTCGTCGATAATAGCACGGCCGTGGGAGCCCGTTGTTTCCCGTTTAGCCAATCTTGCTAAAAGAATCTCTTTGTTAGCCGTGACATGGATGAATAATGTATCAGAAAATCGTTTTAAACATTGATAACGGTTCTTGTTCTTATAAAAAGCTTGGCTAACTACAATATTGCCGTGTTCTTTATGAAGTATGTCCATATGGTTCATGACACGTTCAAAATAATCATCACGTATTTCTTCGGAAAAAAGACGCTTTTCCTCTATGCATCTCTTCATATCATCAGTGATGGCTTCATCAGCATCCCAAAAATGAAAATGACTATATTCGCTAAGCACTTGCCCCACATGATGTTTCCCCGCACCGGATAAACCAAACAAGATAATAATCATAAAAATACCAGCGCATACAAAACCATACTATACACTACAGTGGTTTAAATAACTGGACTTCTAAATAACTTCCTTAAACACATCCTACAAGGCTTTTCATCAACAACAAATGACAGAAAATAAATTTCATAATGATGAAACTCGTTGGGAAGTTTACGAGCAAGTTGAGGGTAAAACAGGGCATTGTTGGTATCTTTGGGTCATGCGATCAGCCTCTGTGGTATT
>JAPLRK010000039.1 GCA_026399195.1 Legionellales bacterium | reverse complement strand
CAGCCGCGATTTCAGATGGAAACATATGCTGCATTTCCAGCAGCGTTGAAGGAAAATTTAATTGTGTGTTCATATGAAGGAATACTACATATAGTGGTCTTGGGTGTCAACCGGATAGGCATGGAGATTATTTCGAAATAATTGATACGTAAATACGTATATTATATTGATTGATACATTTTAGTGGTATATGATGTGTTTGTGTGTATGTATTTCAATTTAATATACGGAGGGTAGCAGCTGTGGAAAAGAAAGTATTTAAAGAAGTTGAGGCAGCAAATTATATTTGTATGAGTCGTTCTTTTCTTTCTCAAGATAGGGTGAATGGGGTGTTAGCAAATCGAACCCCAGGACCTAAATACATTAAAATTGGTCGATCAATTCGATATTTAAAAGATGATTTGGATTTATGGTTGGATCATCACCGCAAAAATTAGTTTTATCCACAGTTATTGTGGATAAGCTTGTGAGGGAAATCGGTCAAACCTAAGTGCCATAATGGTTAAATGAGATCTTGTGGAGATAAAGCAAGGTGAGCGAATTTAATCATTATGGTACACAAAACATGATTCACGAAAAATATAGATTACTCGAGCTTTATGCTCTTAAATTTTTCAGGCAGTAATTCTTTTAATAATGCATCAATTTTGGCTGCATAGGGCTCATAAAACGAGGGACGGCGTGGAAAAATGCGATCGTTCTCCCAATGTTCAGACCATTGATCAGTACTCCGAATACAATCTTTAGCAAAGTTGGGAATTTTAAATTTTTCCTCAATCTGGATACACCCACGTATAAATATATCAACATAAGATTGGGCAATGGGGATATCATGCGTAGGGTACTCATTCAATTTTTGAACGGCGCTATAAATCCAAATTTGTTTTTTATCAGACAGGGTGCCTGAGTACATCTTTAATCGGTCAGCGTTTAATTCCTCCCTACAGTAAGTTGTTTCCCTTTTATCATATTGCCGGATATTTTCTGGCTTGCTTAACTTATAAACGACACCGTTAAAAGAAGCGTGCTCCTCTTTGATGATGGATAAGAACGTTGCATTTAATCCCGGTAAATTGCCATGTACAGACCAACTCCTTTTGTACCCTTTGATTAAGGCTGGAAAACTTTCCTCTGCCGTTGGATCTGTTCTCTTTTTTGATTGCTCATCAATTAAACTGCCGTAACCTACCACATATTGTGGAAGCTTGGTATTGGTTTGGGGATGGCAGGTTGAGCCAAAAGAGGGAGATGTCCATATGACTATAAAAACAAGTTTGAGTGTTTGTTTTGCTATGACGGCGTATTTAGATGCTCTATAACACATTCAATTTGCACCCTGTATGCACCCTGCAATTAAATTTTTATTTTTTGAAAACGCATATAACCCTTTATTTGTATGGTCGGAGTGACTGGAATCGAACCAGCGGCCCCTGCCTCCCGAAGGCAGTGCTCTACCAGGCTGAGCTACACTCCGATGGTGTTGATTGTCTATCTAATGGTGGCGGTTAATGGCATATCGTGATAAATCCACCAGTGCCTCCTTGTACTTTGAGTTGGGTAGAACTTGCAATGCTGAAATCGCTTTGTCTATTTCTGCTGCGGCGACAGAACGTGTATGCTCAATGGCTTTTGTGGCATGAATGGCCTCCATGATTTCTGTAAAACGGTGCAGGTTGCCTTGCTCTAAACTGTTTTTAATCAACGATTTCTGGGCGGGTGTTCCATGCTTTAGAACATGGAGTAGGGGCATGGTGGCTTTACCATCTGCCAAATCATCTCCTGTGTTTTTCCCCATGGTCTGAGGATCCGAGCAATAATCAAGCGCATCATCTATCAATTGAAAGGCATTTCCTAAGTGCAATCCATAGGCATATAAAGCTTTTTGAGTGGCTTCATCAGATTTGCTGATGAGGGCCCCAAGCGTTGCGGAAGCGGCAAAGAGTAGGGAAGTTTTGGCGCGGATCACTTCAAAATATTCATCTTCAGTGAGGGACCATTTATGACGGTTGGACAATTGTTGTATTTCACCACACCCTATTTGGTGGGCGATGCCCGTTAAAAGTTGCATGATACCGATATCCCCAACATCGATCATCAATTGCATATATTGTGTAAAAAGATAGTCTCCTACTAGTATGCTGGCTTTACTGCCCCATATTTTATTAGCAGTGTCTCGGCCACGCCTCAGAGTTGAGTCATCAACCACATCATCATGTAATAGGGTGGCTGTATGGAAAAATTCAATCATAGCAGCAAGCCTGATGTGATTTTGGCCGGTATAGTGGCAAGCGCGACTAGCAAGAAGGACCAGCAGAGGACGTAATCGTTTCCCGCCACTTTGAATGACATGATTTGCCAAATCGTCAATGAGGACAACGGGGGATTGAACTTTTTCCGTGATCAAAGCGTTAACAGCTTCAAAATCCTCACTAACCAACGCTCGTAAATGATGAATTTCCATCACGTTTCCACAAATAATAATAGAGGAATGCTAAGCGGGTGATGGTTTAATGTCAAGGGCTCCTGCTCCTTACATTGTCACGTTAATTCATGTTTATCCAAATACTCAGGCACTAGACAACGCCAGTTAAATTTTTGCTCAATTTTTTCTTTGAGTGAATTTGCTGACTCTTTTTCACCATGAGTAATAAACGTTTTTCGAGGTGGTTTTTTCAGATGACCTAACCAAGTCAACATTTCTTCATAATCCGCGTGAGCAGATGTGCTTCCCATTTGAATGACTTCAGCACAAACTGAGACTGTTTGGCCATAAATTTTTAATTCTTTCTCACCTCGAACCATTCGATCACCACGAGTACCACCGGCCTGAAAGCCACTGAATAAAATGGTGTTTTTATGGTTCGGCGCATAATTTTTTATATGATGTACCACGCGCCCCCCAGTTGCCATACCGCTGGCAGAGATGATAATCATCGGCATTTTTTGATCTCGAAGTGCTATAGACTCCTCTACAGAACGGATATATTGAGCCACACCGCAGACATCAGTGCACTGTTGCCGGGTTAATCGATTTTCACCAGCATGGTGAGCAAAGATCTCCGTGGCGTTGGTAGCCATGGGGCTGTCGACGAAAACCGGAATATCTGGAATTTCTTTTTTAGATTTCAATTGTTGAATGTAATACAACAGGGCCTGTGTTCTGCCGACTGCAAACGCTGGGATTAAAATAACGCCACCGCGTTTGGCTGTACGATTAATTATTTCCCGTAATTGTATTTCGGGATCTGTTTTATCATGCAAACGGTCGCCATAAGTTGATTCAACGACCAAATAATCAGATTCAGGTGGATCTTGTGGTGGATTCATCACGGGATCAATATAGCGACCTAAATCACCCGAAAAAAGAACAGAAACACCCTCATGTTCTAATCTAATGGATGAGGCTCCAAGAATGTGACCCGCATAATGAAATCTTGAATAAAACCCCTCATGGATCTTGAATGGTTTATCAAACGCTACAGTTTTGAAATAATTAAGTGATATCTCCGCTTCTTCTTGAGTATAGAGCGGTTCAGCCGGCTGGTGTTTCGAATATCCTTTAAGATTGGCATAGCGTGCTTCTTCTTCCTGAAGGTGGCCGCTATCCGGCAGTAGTATTTTACACAAGTCTCTCGTGGTTTCCGTACAAATAATTTTACCCCGAAATCCATGCTTAATAAACAAAGGGATATAACCACTATGATCTATATGAGCATGCGTTAACAGTACATAATCAACCGTTGCTGGGTTGATGGGTAGTGGAGCCCAATTTCGTAGCCGAAGCTCTTTATATCCTTGAAAAAGACCACAATCAACCAATACACGCACAAGCCCTGCTTGTATTAGATATTTTGACCCAGTAACCGTCTGCGTTGCGCCCAAAAACTGAATGTCCATGATGAAATATTCCTATTAAAATCATTTATGACCGCGCACAGTATATTCAGTATACGTGAGAAATCATACAGAGGCGCCCTAAGGATCGCACCCAATTCTAATCTTTTAAGCGCAAGCTATGTCATGTATCCTCTCCTAAGAAGCAATCACATCAGGACGATTATTTTTGAATAGCGCAGAAAATAGCCTAAAATTAGTGAGATTGGGTATCGATACGCAACAAGAGTTGATTGTATTTGTACCTGAAAATTGCTTTATCTATAAATCAGAAGGGTTTGAAGCTGCCACACAAATTGTGGTGTCACTTCATGATCGTGCTATTGTAGCCACGCTCAATATTGTTCAGTCTGATATTTTAACAGGTTGTGAAGCGAGTCTATCGGAGAGTGCGTGGGAGAAAATTGGTGCAGTTGAAGGCGATTATATTCGATTATCGCATGCTCCACCATTAACTTCCCTCGGCTACGTGCGTTCCAAAATTCATGGAAACAAGCTCACTGCGCACGAATTTGGAGCGATAATCAAGGATATTGTAGCCGGAAACTACTCAAACATTCATTTGGCAAGCTTTATCACAGCATGTGGTCACGACAATCTAAGTATTCAAGAAATTGTTTATTTAACGAAGGCCATGACAAATATAGGTGAACAACTGCATTGGGATAATCCTGTCATTGTTGACAAGCATAGTGTGGGGGGGATCCCTGGGAATAGAACAACACCCATTGTCGTTGCCATTGTTGCAGCCGCAGGCCTCATCATTCCAAAAACATCGTCCCGCGCCATCACATCACCTGCAGGTACTGCCGATACCATCGAAACCATGACAAAAGTGACTCTTTGCGCCTCTGATATTCAAGCAGTTGTTGCGCGAGAGGGTGGGTGTATGGTTTGGGGTGGCGCCTTGGGATTAAGTCCTGCTGATGACATCCTTATTAGAGTAGAGCGTGTATTGGATCTCGATCCGGTAGGGCAAATGATAGCGTCAGTTCTCTCAAAAAAAGCAGCGATTGGTGCGACGCACGTTGTCATTGACATCCCGGTTGGGCCTACAGCAAAGATTCGTTCAAGCCATGATTTTTTGAAACTTAAAGATTATTTTTCTCGTGTTGGTAAGGCTCTTGGTCTACATATTTACGTCTTAAAATCAGATGGGCACCAGCCTTTAGGAAAAGGGGTTGGCCCCTCCTTGGAGGCAAAAGATATTTTGGCAGTGCTTCGTAATGATCATAATGCGCCAGTGGATTTAAAAGAAAAATCTATTTTGTTAGCTTCCATTCTTATGGAGTTTAGTGAAGCCGTCCCTATTGGAAAAGGGCTCGATCTGGCAAAACAATTATTAAAAAATGGGACCGCTTTGAATAAATTTATGGCGATCTGCGAGGCACAAGGAGGGTTTAAAGAGCCTTCAACAGCGCCACTTACATATGATATTTGCGCAACATCAGCTGGAATCGTTACTGAAATTGATAACAGGAGTCTTGCTAAAGTAGCAAAATTAGCTGGCGCACCACATGATCCGACAGCCGGGATTGAGTTCTTTTCCAAAATAGGAACGCAGGTGGAACTGGGGCAGGTCTTGTATCGTATTCATTCTGAATCAAAAGGTGCATTGGAATATTCGTGCGCTTATGCCCTATCCATGCACAGTATCGTTAAAATGAACGGTGATAAGTAATGCCGTTTAATCACTATGAGGTTCTCATAACTTTCAAACATTAATGGAATAGTCGGCCGAGGCATCATCCTCTTTCATCTCTTCAGAATCCTCTAGATTAAAGGTACGGTCTAAGTAATTTTTGTACCTCTGTAATGCGCTGATTAGGCTTTTCATCGATTCAGCATAACGATCAAACACCTTGATATCTGAGGAACCTACGCTGTAAAAACCATCGCCCTCTTTTTCTGTAGGAAGGACCACCCAGAGATAGCTATGATCCACGATACGCTGAAGATGTAACTTTAGCCGCTCATGCAGATTCCTTAGAGGCTCATGAAGACGGCTCAGTAGCACTTCTTTATCGGGATACTCATGTTTTTTTATATAACGAACAGCGCTTAAAAAGGTAAACACCTCTGTTTGATACAGGGTTAAAAAATGTAATAACCCGTCACTTTGAAATACCTTCAGTCCGAATAGATAGCGACTCCCTGGCTCTAATATCAAACTTATTTCGGCATCTAGCTTGAGAATATTTTTCTGGCGTTTGTTTAGACTACGCCAAGACCCAGGTTCAAAAAAATTTAACGGCATATCATACCTCCTAATGTTATTTAAGTTTCCAATTTTCTAACACAACCCATCTCTTTTCAAACGCTTCGAGTCTCTGCTCTCCGTTGATTCACTCAAAATAGCTGCGGGTGGTCTTTTAGAAGAAGAGCGTTCTGGCGATCTCTCTTTGTGGAAAAAAGAATGGGGAACCGCTGCATGAGGTAGACGACGGTCATATACCAAATCATCCACAACTTGCAGAATAACCCTTAAGGTAATCGGCTTTTTTTCATCCCGAAGCCATAAAAAATCGCCCATAAGCTGCCTTATTTCAGTTTCCGTCAGCAGTCTTTTTCCTCGTTCCATCAACATCTCATAGATTTGTTCCGGGCTTGGCATTGGAAAATGGATCTGCAAAAGTCGCCGTTGTTGCGCTAGAGTAAGTGCCCGTCTGCCGGCATATTCTGGCGGATTTTGGGTTATATAAAGCGTGAAGCCTGGATTTTCTGAGAGTCTGCCTTGTAGATCGGAACCCATCAGCAATGAATTCAACAACGACTCCATCGTTGAGTCACTATTAAATTCTTCTAAAATAGCCCCGCGACCGTCATGAAAAGCCTGAAGCAACCGCAGACTCTTTTTATCGCTGACTTCAACCGCGGGGATGACCTCACAGTGGATGCCATATTCCGAAAGGATTTTTCTTAGAAAATAGCTTTTGCCGATACCAGGTTCTCCTGAGAGGACAACCCCACCCAAGGCACCTGTCTTGGATAGAGGACTACGGTGTATTCTGACAAAAAGATCGAGTAACTCCCGGTGTGGATGCTCTGGAATTTTAAAATCACGACGCGCGGTTGCGGGTAAAAGATTGTGAAGAATAGGATGAATGGCTGCGAGAGATCTATCTGAAATCAAGTAGGCCAAAGCCATCATTTTTAATTCTCGAGGCGTTGCTGGTACTGGATTAGTCTCACTTTTGAATGAGTTGATGTGATAGTACGCTGCCAAAATGGCATCCATGCTCGTATCGTCAACACCCAATAAGGGCTGAAGAATGTTCTTCCGAAGGTAAGATCTAGTGAATGCAGGGAATACAAAAAGGGCTGGGTGTCGCTGTAAAATAGGTAATGCTTCTCGTTCTCCACCATATTCATCTGGATTTGAGATCAAGGCAACGACATGCCAATGGCTTAAAGGTCGCACCTTTCCTTTAAAGTAAATCGAAGGGTTTGGATTGTATAAATCTTCAAAATGACTGTGTTTATGATTCTGCAGATTGGCTTCATCAATAACGAGCAGAATTGGACCCTGCCGTGTATCGCTGATCCAGGCCTCCATCGCCCCCTCACCCATATGGACAGATGCGTTCGATCTCAACATCTTTGAATGCTGAAAGAAGGTAGATTTCCCCCCCCCAGTTGGGCCACAAATCTGAAGCACGGCTCGACTTTCGAAGGCCGTGAAGAGTGCCTTGCAAATGTTCAGCTCAAAATCCGAATCTTCATTCATGGGGACATCGACGTTGAGCGCTGGGGTTGGTTTTAGGTGATGCGCGATAAGTAAGCGCCCTGAAAACGTTGTAAGGACACCGTTGATAAGCACTTGACCGCGCTGAAGTAAGGGTATGTAATCCAGAAGTTGTGGTTCCAGTTCGCCTTTTAAAAGGACCGTTTTGCCCCTTTGCAACGCCTTCAACACCTCTTTTTCAACTAATTCGAAGCGAACTTCCTTCTCCACGGTTTCATAAGATTGAATTGAATAAAATAAATCTGAAAAAGTCAATTCGTCTGGGCAAACAGTGATGGTTTCTTTCTGTTGAAGATGACTATCTGTCAGTGATTCTGAAAGACTCACCAGCAGCTGTTCTCGATGGTCAATCATCTTTAAGATGACCTCATGTTCCCGTGCTTTGGCCAATAACATCGCCATCTCTGAGGGAATGATTGATCGACTCAGCAGACAATGAATCGTTTTTCCACGGGTTCTTTTGAGCCATCCATCTCCTTCTTGTATTCGACCATCGGAATGGATATCAAGTCTTGAATGATAGGCGGATAACATACTGGGATTCAAAGGAAATACATTGTCCTCTGCGCCCCACATTGGCTCTGGGACAAAAGACGGCTCATCTTCATAAGAGTCACCTGAATCATATAAAAAGTTCGAACCTCGCGGAATAGAAATCTGCCGGCCATGAACGGTAAATTGCTTTTCAGTTTGTAGATCATCCCAAAAAGATTGAAATTCAGGACAATCCCAAGGTGCATTTTTGATAGTCAGTGAAAAAGGGCGCTTGTCGAGACAGGCTGAAAGGAAAGGGCTTGGTTCAAAACAGAGGCCACTTTCATTAAGGATCGTTTTGCCGAGTAATTGACATTTCCATTGCGGGGAATCATAAAAGTTGATAGATAGGGCGAGTCCAAAGCAGGCGTCCACCATGCTTTCGGCAGAGCTTTGGTAATTAGGTAAGGCACAAGGCATCTCGAAATTTAAATGCGGATGATGATGACGATCTAAAAAATCACCCCCTAAGTACACGTCTGGATTCCCCATGTCATGGCAGCTTATCACCGCCATTTTGGGGGGGAGGTGGACACTGTCCGACGTTCGCTCCTCATCCAGCAAGGTATTGCTTTGAATGATTTGCTTGTGTTCAAACAAAGACCAATCCACAAAAAGTAGGCAGCGTGTGCCTTTGTGTCTCACTAGAAAATCATAAAACAACCCGGAGGGGCCTCGCACCTTGGAGAGCTTTCTATCGATATCCAATATAAAGTGGTCCTTTGTACATCGTAATTCGTCAATGCTTCGAATGATGAAATAGGGAATATTGAGTGTTGAGGCCAGGTTTTGAAAATGAATCAACGCACTTCGAATATGATGTCTCGATTGAAATTTTAAAAGTCTGTTTTTTCCAAAGGAGCTCCTAAATAGCGCTTCAAGTGCTTCGGGCGTGGATAAAACGGGTGTTTCTAATTTTTTAAGAAGAAGAGGGGAAATCTCTCGTGCGATGGAGACTCTGGGGCAAATGACCTCCTGTATGCTGAGTGTGAGATCAATCAGCAATTGACACAGTGCGTGCGACTTTTCGGTTAAAGAAGGATGTATTGTTTTAAGGCCAGTTAACCATTCATCAAAATAAGGTTTTTTCAGTGATGATAAATTATTTTTTAATCTACTTTTAAACATAAGCGTTTCTTCACAGCCCAACTCGTCAAGCCAAAAGCTAATGGTCTGTAGGATAGCTGTCAGTTCATCCGGTTTCGTGCTGGCTTTGATGATCAACGCCCTATCTTGAAAATCTCTTAGAAAAAGATGGTTCAAAAGTTGTATCTTGTCATCTCGACTCAAAATAATGTCTGAAAATAGTGCATTCCAATGCAATTGCTCATGGACAAGCCTTAGGGAAAGACCGCTATTTTTGGAAAATAATAATAGGGTTTCTGGTGTGAGACGTCGCTGTTTCAGTGGTTTCGGCATGGGTATTTCCCCAGTAAACGTTACCGAAATGGCAAGTCCTAGCGATCTTTGAATGAGAGACAATAACCTATTGCGGTCGCTATTTAAGCTTCGTTCAAAACCACTTTTTTGTTGTGAATCGAAAAAATCAGGGTGGTTGGGATCATAAAAGTAAATTTTCCCCCCACACACTATCAACCCGCAAGAATGATTTACATTTGCTAAGTGGATTTGATATTGCTCATCGAAATCAGCACAACTGACATCGAGCAGCTCATTTAATTCGTTACGTTCAAAAAGGCCCAAGTAAACAGGGGGACTGAATTTCGGTAGAGGCACGTTGAGGAGGCTATTAAAGAAAAAGGAAATCGTTGAATCTGCTAGTATTTTCGCTCTTTGATCCAGTGTCCACTCGTAGTTTAGAAGATGCCTAAGGTAATCGATAAGGCCTCCACTAATCAGTGGACTTTCCAAAGTGCCTTGTAAAAACAAGGCGGTAAATCGAGTACAAAGGCCTTTCATGTATTCTGACAAGATGGGCTTCAAATCTTTTTGATCTTCATCAGGAGTCGTCCACGTCAAAAATAGACATAATAGGTGAGTAATATACTGTTGATGCATACATTTTTCAGGCTCTATTATCGGATCAAAATCATGTGAGGGATTGGGATAGTACGCATTTTTTGGATCAAAAACAGGTGGGAGAGGCGCTCGCTTCTTTTTTTCTTTAAATGTGATCCCTTCCAAGGGCACAAAGGTCACCATATTCGATAAATTCTTGGACAGTATTTCAGGGTCGGCGCCTGATTGAAGGGTATGTAAATGTTTGGCATAGTTCACCCAAGGCTGGATAGCAGCGTAATCTTTCTCATGAAGGGTTAATTCTTGTAATAAGGCTAGGGGAGTTTGTGGAAAAAGAGAACAGTTGAAAATCTTCACTTGTCTTAGGTTTGGGCTTGCATCGATGATTCTCTGAAATAAAGGAACATCCTCTTTAGTATAGGAGCTCAAGTGGATAGAGATGAGGGCCTGTAATCGAGGTTCAAAGGGTGGGAAAGCTTCCCCCTTCAGTATCTTTAAATTCTCCAAATCAAGATTCTCAAGATGCAAGGCATGCTGTAGAAAATGATAGAGATTTTCCCTGTCTATTGGAACTGAATTTTGAAGCCTAAATGTTCGTAACCCCAAATGGTGCGCTGGGAGTTTTCTTTGATAGTAGGTATTGAATGAAACACCACACAGATCTAACACTTCAAGATTGGCAAGCGCATTCACCCAAGACAGCGTTGGCTCATCTGTATCATGGCTATGGATCTTTATGGTAAGCTTCTTGATGCGACTCTGAGGACTTAATCGAACCCGCGACCATCCAATACATTCGATCAACTCCAGTTCCTCTAGCATGGGCAGTTGATTGATGATGGGGCCAAGAACCCGAAGCAGGTCAGGAAGATTGAGTTTCCTTAATTTTAAAATTTTTAATTTTTGTAAAGCGCCTGCCTTCAATATCAGGGATTCATCACGATATGAACCAAGATCATCAAGGGTTAAACTCTGAAGCGAGTCAGCACCATTGAGAAACACTGCTAAATTCCTATAAGTCCCCATCCCTGTTCTATCCAGCACCAAAGATTTGATTGGACACTTGAACTCTGGAAGCAAATCCTTTGACACTTCCAAATCACAATTTTTGAGCTGCAATGAGTTGAGATGAAGAGAACCTTCAATCATTTTAAAAAATGAATTTGAGTCGCAGTATCCGTTCTCAATTCGAAGGTGTTGAAGGTGCTTTAGCAAAGGTATCGGTTTTGAGAGTTCAAACCCAAGAATAATAAGCGATATCACATTTGGAGTGTGAGGCAAAAAATTGGCCAAACCTTCATCTTTCAGCTCATTGCCATCAGGACCCACGCAATGGTTGAGAATGAGGTGACTCACCTTCTGAAAATTTGTGTGTATCGGTGCGTCATCTCGTAGGGTCATATAATATAATTCAATGTATTCTAGGCCTTGTGTCACCTGAAGGAGAGGATCTAAATTCGTGACAAGTTCAAAAGTTTCCTCCGCTCCTTCTTGTTGTCCTGTCTCGAAAACACAAGTCAATAGCGGGTGATTTTTTAAAGAGTTGCTCAGTTCCGGCGTTATAAACTTGGTTATATCCTTGGCTCGTAATTGGTAAACAATGGGGATTTTGCGCTTCAAAGCTTTGAATTGAACCCTTTGTTCAAAGTCATCTATGACCATAACCTGCCGAATGCCTTTTTCTTCAATGATCTGGGTTTCCAGCAAGAACAAATTGTTATGATTTAGAGAGTTCATGATCTCGTTGAAACCGTATTTTGAAATGGCAATATGATCTGTTTTTATCACTACGGGCGAGGCTTCGGATTGTGTATCATTGAATTGTAAGGCCATGCGGAGGGTCATGTAATCTAGAATAACCAGATCACTGGCAGCAAGTCCAAAACATTCAAAAGCACGTTTTTTGATGATCCCTTCTGAACGTGGCGCGATGTCATCAAAAAGAAGATTAAGATTTAGGCTTGGTTTATACAAGAGAAAATCGTCACCATGTAAAAAATAAATGATAAACTTTTCTTTGGCGAGTGCTTCACAGAACACCCTTGTTGCCGTTTGGTGTGATATCGATTCGACGCCTAATGAGTGATATAGGGATAAAGACCAATCGCTGATAACGACGGTTTTACGAAGATCTGCTTTTGAAGGCTCGTTATAGTGAAGCCACATTTTTTCCTCGCCTTCAAGGGCAAGGTCAATCACAAGCTCCCCACCAGGTGTATTTGTCAGCACTCTTTGCTGACGTAAGGAACTTTTAAACAAAAAATGTGCTAGATGCATTTTATTTGGGCGGCAAATGAATGACCGAAGAGAGTATCAAGGTGATAGAATAAAATCAACCTGATTTTTATGAGGCTAATTTTTCGAACCCTGACGCCATTACTTGTCGCAAGCTGAGTATGCAAACTGAAAGGACCATCCATAGGGATGCAGATGCTACGGTGGAAGTCGGACTCGCTGGTAGTACTCGGAGCGTGGGAAAGCCACGTACAGGGGGAAGCGGCGGGGCAAAGTTAGGTCTTAGATGAAGAAACATTTTATGCACACAGAGGCAGAAGAGAATGTCCACTATATTATCTAAGATAGCGTTAAAGGCTAAAGAAAACCCAAAGATGCGGTTTACCTCGCTGGCGCATTTGCTGACACCAGAGTTTCTTAAAGAAACCTGGAAGCAAATGAATCGGCGAGCGGCAAGTGGCATCGATGGGGAAACGATGGAGGATTTTGGCAAAGAGTTAGATCGTAGAGTTGAAGAGTTAGTTGAGCGGCTCAAGTCGGGCAACTACAAAGCACCAGTCATCCGACGGGTTGTTGGGCTTTTTCCCACTCACGAAAACGCTCTGTGAATTCATGACCTGATATACCAGCCTCATTTCCCGTGAAATTATAGCTAGGTTTTACTTTGAGGATCAATATTTAGACACTTCAAAATTTCCCTTTGTTGCTTCGTTAGCTCGGTAAGAATATGACCATACTTACCAGAGTACTTAATTTTGGTCAGTGTCTCCATTTCTTGTAGATGTGGTTGTTTATGATCGTGGGTATTGTTCTTATAATATGTTGCTTACGCATCGGGGAATTGAGGAACTTTATAAAATTTCCAAGACCTTTATCGATGTTGAGGATTTTCATGGAGTTCCTATGCCAAAAAATGTCGCAGACATGATCAAGCAGATGAAATGGAGTTTCTTAGGTCGAGGATCATACAATGAAACCTATCTTTCGAAACTTAAGCAAGACATTGAGGGTTATGAGTGTCAATGGGTATTAAAACTTCCTAAGATTAAGAAGTATTATCATAAAGAGGCGCTCAGTAGGAAAAAACGTGCCATTCGAAAATGGCGACAATTAAATCCCAGGTTACCTTCTTGGGAAGGTAGTAAGGGGTGGATTTCTCCATACTTGGGTAATACGCCTGCGAATGATAAAGAAATTGCAGACAAATTGTTAGATATCTATCAGCGAGAACAGATCATCGTGTTGGATGCTTGCACTAAAAACAATTTTCTTCGTCATGAGGGCGAAACAGTATGCGTGGATGTTGATTTGGCATTACATTGTGACTCCCCTGACAGCGAAGCATTTTGGAATGATGGTATGTCTGAAGCTATGGAGGCATATTGGAATGAAAGCAGCGTCGACTACCCACTCACTGTCAATATCGTTCGAAGCTTATCTTATTTTGATTCCCTACCTGCTGCCAGCAAATCAAAATATCTGGTTTATTTATCACTAAAATTGTTGGATTATTTACGCCTGTTGCAAGTCAATCAATATATTTTGACGGAACGAATCATGGATCTTTTGTGCGACATCATCAGTCGAAAATTAAGGCTGCCAGATGACGTTGTGCTGTCACTGGTGAATGTAAGTTCACCAGTAATCATAGCTTGTCGAACACCCGATTCTTCACCCCTAAATAGCTCACATGGCTTCTTCGCACCGCGGCCTATGCGACACTACGTTGGGGTAATCCTGGATGACCTCGAAGATTGTGAGGAAAGGCATGACAAAGTTGAGAGGCGCCCAGAGATGTATATTAGCCCATCGTCCTGTGAGTGATAAGGATCGGAAGCGCCCTAAAACGCCCTGCGACACTTAGGTGGTGGTCTAGGTAACCCCAAATCGTCGCTTGATAATGATTTATCATCTTCTCTACCTTCTCTTTTTCGTTCTGCTCTAACGGGTGGATCATAGGTTACATGCTTGAGTTCAGTGGGCTGCGCTTTGAAACTGTCAATCGTCTTCGAATCAAAGGTTTCAGGTAACCATAAGTCTAATTCCGATTTTGTAACTGAAAAAGTCTCATCTGTCCCGCCACGGCTGGTTAATTTTTCCAGAGAGAGGTGTGGCGCGAAAAAAATGTTTGCAGCCGACAACGTTTTTTCGTTTGCAAGCAATATGCCCAATACCCATTGCAAAGTGTCAAAGTTGGGCGAAAAGTCTCCGCTCTTGTGATTCAGCATGGCAACCTGGAAACCGCCGCCTGCTTTATCAGAAATTTCGATGTTGCCAACCGCTATACACCTTGAGTTGCTCGATGGTTCACCCGTCATTTGGTAATGACACGGCGTATAATGACCCCCACCAGGTCCTTCTAAAGCAAACCAAAGCTTATTTTCAGTATCAACCAAATAACGTAGGCACTTCTCGTCAGGTGTTTTGGATTTCATCTGTTCTATTAAATAAGGCAAGCGCGCAATAGGACAGATATCGTACGCCAGCGACTTTGTTATCCCTCGAAAATTGCTATTTTTAAAAGATTCTCTTTTAGGCGCTGTATCTAATGGGAATGGCATGATTGAATCTCACTGATTAAAAGCTATGGATCATAATGTCCTATAATCAAACAGTCAAGGGCCTAAAATAGCACTCGCACGTGATTTATCCTAGGAATAACCCGAGCACAGCACCAAACATCCACTCTTTTGACCCCTTGTTTTTTTAAAACGAGAGCCAGTTCGTTGACCGTACACCCTGTGGTGAATAAATCATCTATCAAGGTGATGTGATGATAAGGTAGAGGGTTGGCTTGGAAAGCTTCTCGTAGATTCTTAAGTCTTTCGTTGGCGTTCAAACTGGCTTGAGGAAGGGTATTTCTTATTTTTTTGCAATGAGCAAGTTCATAAGGGATATTGAAATGGCGTCCCAAATGTTTTGTGAGCTCGGCAGATTGATTGAACCCTCGTTCTTTGAGACGCTGGGGATGCATCGGCACGGGAATAAGGCACTCAGTTTTTTGGGCTTCCAGAGGAATAGATGTCATCATCAGTGAGGCTAAAAAGGAGCTTAGATAAAGCCCCTCATGATATTTAAAACTGTGGATTAAGGATCTCAGAGGTTCTTCAAATCGGTAGGGGGCATAAGTTCTGTCAACGAGGGGTGTTTTTTGAGAACATGGTCCACACACCAAAAATTGGCCTTCTGGGAGGGGGAGGGCACAATGAGTGCAAGCGTGCTCAATTGGGATAAGGAGGTGAAGGCACGCCTCGCATAAGGCCAGATGTCCAGGATGATATTGTTCGCAGATCAGACAAATGGAGGACAGCCTAAGGACGTGTGATATACTTGCAATGATGCGTCGCATTCTGGTTGGGTTTCCATTTTGAGGTCCTGTTTCATATCATGAAGGTTATCACTGAGATTAGCAAAGCCTTTGACAAGGTTGCCGCCCAATATGACGCCTTGGCCAAAATCCAAAAGGAAATTGGTGAGCGGCTTTTTAAGCGATTAGATTGGTTGAAAATCAATCCACGATTTATTTTGGATGTGGGGTGTGGCCCTGGGTATTTTTCAGAGCGATTACAAAAACAATTTCCCAAAGCAACTGTGGTCGGTCTTGACCTTGCTTATGGCATGGTCAAGCAGGCGAAAGGTAGACAAAGTTGGTGGCATCCATGGCCCTTGGTGAATGCGGATATGCTCTCGATGCCTTTTGCTACGAGTGCCTTTGATTTGATTTTTGCTAATCAAGTGATCCACTGGTCTCCCTCTCTTAATGATGCGATGCGAGAGCTTAATCGGGTGATGAATGTTTCAGGGTGTTTGATGTTCTCGACGTTAGGGCCTGATACCTTTATCGAGTTGCGGGAAGCATGGGCTCTGGTGGATAGCAACGCTCATGTGAATGACTTCAAAGACATGCATGACATCGGTGATTGCTTGATGACCGAACATTTTCTTGATCCTGTGGTCGATCGGGAGCTGTTAAAAGCACATTATTCAAGTTTGCCTCAATTGTTAACCTCTTTGAAAGCCCAGGGGGTTCGAAACATCCATGCTGCCCGCCCGTCTGGGTTAACAGGGCGGCATGCAAGGAGTCGATTTGAACGTGCTTTTTCCACATGTTGTACCCCAGAAGGACGATATCCATTGACCTATGATGTGGTTTATGGACATGCTTGGAAAGGCACGCAACGTCGTCTTCTGGAGGGAACTGAAACGAGAGTAGCCGTTTCTTCGGTGGGCGTGAAAAATAAAGCGAAGGGAATACTTTAGGAGAGGGGGTATGGACTTTGTCAGTAAATATGTTGCACATCAGCCAAATGCTCAAGGGATGATTGACTATTCGCCAGCAGAAAATCGTATTTGGCAATCCCTATTTGAGCGCCAGAATCAATTGTTACCCGGGCGTGCCTGTGATGAATTTCTCCTAGGGCTCCAGTCGTTGGGCTTGACT
This sequence comes from Legionellales bacterium, assembly GCA_026399195.1. Classification (GTDB taxonomy): domain Bacteria; phylum Pseudomonadota; class Gammaproteobacteria; order Legionellales; family Legionellaceae; genus JAPLRK01. Next base: position 7,203 of record JAPLRK010000039.1, on the reverse strand, counting down.
GCTTTTCATATCCCCCAACTGCCAGATGTGAGTCGATGCTTACGAACGCAGACAGGATGGGAAGTGGTACCGGTTCCCGCTTTGATTTCCGCGCGTTCATTCTTTGAATTATTGTCACAAAGACGATTTCCTGCAGCGACCTTTATTCGTTGTGAAGAAGAGCTTGATTATGTGCAAGAGCCGGATGTTTTCCATGAGCTATTTGGTCATTGCCCGATGTTGACCAATACAGTGTATGCGGATTTTGTACATCAGTATGCAAGACTGGTCTTAGAGTTTCCAGAACAAGATTGGGCGTTGCTGCAGCGCTTTTTTTGGTTTACGGTTGAGTTTGGGTTAATTCAAACTAAGGAAGGTCTACGCGCCTATGGGGGTGGTATTTTGTCTTCTATTCAAGAAACTGTGTACAGTGTTGAAAGTGATTCAGCAATGCGTGTTTTTTTTGATCCAGTGGTTGTTTTTCGAACGCCATATCGCATTGACATATTACAGCCTATTTATTTTGTGATCAGTAGTTATGATCAACTGTATGATTTTGTGAAGAGCAATCTGGATACATTGATCAAGCGATCTAGGTTATTAGGCGAGTATTCTCCCTTGTTTCATGTGGATAACAATAATCCGAATATCCATATTCATGCATGCTAGTATTGTATTGAATGTTCAGTCTTGCTACTATCGATGCACTTCTTTTGTTCAAGGAGTCTTGTTTGATAAGAGTGCTTATTGTTGATGACCATGCGTTGGTACGAATGGGTATTCGGCGATTGTTAGATGATTTACCTGATGTGGAAGTTGTGGCTGAGGCTGAAAATGGCGAAATGGCTTTGGTCATGGTCAAGTCTCACAAACCCGATGTGGTGTTGTTGGACATGAAAATGCCAGGCATTGATGGTTGGGAAGTAACAAGACGTCTTAAAAAAACAAGTCCACAAGTGAAAGTGATTGCTGTGACTGCGTTGAGTAATGAACCTCTGCCTACACGTGTCTTGCAATTGGGCGCGATGGGATATCTTACAAAAGGGTCAGGTCTTGAAGAAATGGCTTCAGCAATCCGTAAAGTTGTTCAGGGTGAAAAATATCTCAGTGCCGAAATTGCCCAGAAAATGGCGATAAGCAGTTTGGAAGCGGTGGTTGATTCTCCCTTTGATTTGCTTTCAGAACGTGAAATGCAAACGATGTTCATGATCACTCGTGGGATGAATGTGCCTGATATTGCTGATCGACTGTTTTTAAGTGCTAAAACGGTGAATGGGTATCGTTATCGTATGTTTGAAAAATTGGGCATTTCCAATGATGTTGAGTTGACCTATTTGGCTTTGAAGCATCGTATCATTGAGCAGCCTTCTGATGTTGTAGAAGATGAATGATTTTACCCACCACCCTTGATAAGCTGCCAGCAGAACCTGGGGTTTATCGGATGTTGGATGCTCGTGGGGTTGTTTTATATGTTGGGAAGGCGGCACATTTAAAAAAACGCGTGTCATCCTACTTTAATCATCAAAACATCAGTGCTAAAACCCGTTCATTGGTCAGTCAAATCGCTTCAATTGAGGTGAGCGTCACTCGAAGTGAAACAGAGGCGTTGCTGCTTGAAAGCAGTTTCATCAAATCACTACGTCCAAAATACAATGTGCTGATGAGGGATGACAAATCCTATCCTTTTCTTGTGATTTCTTATTCCAATGATTATCCTCGTCTTGAAATGGTGCGCGCTAAAAAAAAACCAAAACAAGGGATATTTTTTGGACCTTATCCTAGTACCACAGCGCTCAAAGAAACCTTAGATACCCTCCAAAAAGTGTTTAAAATACGTCATTGCACGGACACATACTTCAGCCATCGAACGAGACCATGTCTGCAATATCAAATCAAACGGTGTAGTGCCCCTTGTACGGAGTTTATTTCCAAACAGGATTATCAACAATCAGTGACGGATGCAACGAAGTTTTTGCGAGGGAAAAGCCAGGAGATTGTGGATGATGTGTTGATTCGGATGGATAAGGCGGTGTCTGGGCTCTTATTTGAAGAAGCGGCGCGTTTGCGCGATCTCATGAAAAGCCTTCGTTTGATTCAAGAACAACAAGGACTTGTGTCGAAATGTGGTGATTTAGATGTGTTGGCCATTGAAGCGCGTCCTGGATTTGCTTGTGTTCAATGTGTGGTGGTCCGCATGGGGGAAGTAAAAGACAGCGCGTGCTTTTTTCCATCGATGCCCGAGGTGGGTTTTGAGAATGGCCCTGACTCGCTCTGGCGAGAAGTATTTGATGCCTTTGTGAGGCATTATTATGTGGAGATGCCGAGTCGTATTCCTCCGGTTATTGTGACGGATCATCCAGTTTGCTCTCGAGACGTGGTCGAGTCGATCTTAAGTGATTTGCGAGGCAAGTCTTGCAAGCTGCAGTCTAGTCCACGAGGAATCAAGGCGAAATGGCTTGATTTTGCCCAACATAATCTGCAAAAAAGTGTATCTTTGCATCTTTCCTCGGCTCATTTGATGATCCTTCGATATCAAGCGCTTTGTGAGGTGGTGGATCTGCCTTTTCCTATCCATCGTATGGAATGTTTTGACATCAGTCATACGCAGGGTATAGAGACAGTGGCATCGTGTGTGGTCTTTGATGAGAAAGGTCCTTCTAAGCGAAATTATCGTCGTTATCTATTGAGTGGACTGACGCCAGGGGATGATTATGCTGCAATGGGGGAAGCTTTGAACCGGCGGTTTAAAATCAAGATCTGTGGTGCCTGATCTTTTGATCATTGATGGGGGTAAGGGGCAAATGTCTGTGGTGAGTGAGGTTTTGCGATCGCTTCACCTGGATAACGTGTTCGTTTTGGGAATTGCCAAGGGTCCTTCTCGAAAACCTGGGTGTGAACGCCTGTTTCTGGGGCACGAACAAAGGGAAATCATACTGCCTGCAGACTCACCAGCTTTGCATCTTCTCCAACAGATAAGAGATGAAGCCCATCGTTTTGCCATCACCACACATCGCAATAGGCGTCAAAAGGCGAGTCAACGTTCGGCCTTAGACTCCATTGAGGGGATTGGTTCGAAAAGACGACAAGCTTTGTTGCGACGCTTTGGTGGCCTGCGCGAATTAGCTCATGCACCGATGGATGAGATCGTTAAAGTTGAGGGAATTGGGGATGAGTTGGCGATGCGAATTTACGAATGTTTTCATTAAATCTCAAATCAGTACCCAAATGCTTACTTTTATTCTATGATTAAATTAAGTTTTTTTAGAAAATGACCGATAAGGGATTGTGGACGCGAGAGTAACTGTCTTCGAGATAAGGATCATTCAGATGAAAAAATTAATGGGATTGATGTTTGGGTGTTTGGCTTTGATGTCTTGCGTCACGAGGGCTGATGATAAGCCCATTTATTATGGCCCGGGGTTGTGTGCTTCCCCACTCTATGAATGTCTCAAAGTGGGCAGCGGGCAAAGTTGGGAAAAATTATTTCCCGATGAGACCCAGCGTGATTTGGTGCAGAGAGTGAATCGTACTTACAATTCATTATGGACGGGAAAAGAGATTGTTGTCCCTCGCGATTTAGCTCATGCTACGATACTTGATCTGGCTCCTTTCCCTCTGAAAATTGTCGATGAGCCTGAAAAACAAATTGTAGTGGATCAAGATAAGTTGGCTTGGGGAGCTTATGATGAACAGGGTCGGCTGGTGAAATGGGGCCCAATTGCTTCTGGTGCGGATAGATGTTCGGACAATAGCAGCCCAACGTGTCGAACGATGACTGGGATTTTTAGGATTTTCAGTAAAGAAGGAGACCGTTGTAAGTCTAATATCTTTCCCGTGGGCAAGGGTGGGGCAAAGATGCCTTATTGTATGTATTTTCATAAAGGACTGGCTTTGCATGGTTCTGTGGATATTCCGGGTTATCGTGCAAGTCACGGTTGTGTTCGCATGTTTATTCGTGATGCAAAATGGTTAAATGAACAGTGGGTTGATGCGGCGAATGCACGCAACAATTTCGTTGGAACCAAGGTTGTGATTCGTCCAGTGACCTCAAATGGTCAGCCCACGAGCCCTTTTAAGGGTAGAACGGCGAAACGTGCGGATCACCAAGTGGCGCAGTCGAGTACCAATGGCAATTTATGGAAAGATCCAGACAGGTTTCCACCAACCATCACTGAGAGGAAATGATGATGAGCATTCAAATGGGTTGTAGGGTTTTGGCCTTGATGTTTATCTCTCTTTTGGTGTCTCAAGTAACGTGTGCGAAAGACAGGCCAGAAGACAAGCCACCTTTGGGCTGTCGAGATGTGGGGTATCGATTTGATTTGAGTATTCTTAATTTGTTGCCTGCAGAAGCAGGCGAAAAGCAATCTCTGTATTTTATTTTTAATGCCTTGCCACAATCGGTCAATTTATATCAAATGTTGAAGGATGAAAGTACGCGCAGTATGTACTTAAATCATGTGATTCGTCCACGGGAATGGGCCGTTTTATCAACCAGTGAAAAAGAGTTGAAATATATATGTACTGTGGATGACCCAAAATTAAGTTATGGCAAAATCGTCAATTGCTCACAGAGTATTAAGGTTTGTGAATATGCTAGAGTGAAGTACGGTATGAATAATAAAGGGAATTATTGGTTGGTGAGTAGTAATACCAGCGGTGGGGCCGTTAACGAAGTGCTGCATTATGGCATTATTCCTCGCTAAAAACTTACTGCCTAAAGTTTATGACATTCTAAGGGGGTTACCTTGAAATCGCTCATGCCATGGTTTTGTTTGGTTGCAACAGTCGGTGCCCACGCGGCAATTGGTGAAGAAGGTGTGGATGCTTATCGACAAGGCCATTATTTTCAAGCAGCAGAGACCTTACATCAGAGCACGAATAAGGATCCGGTGATTGATTATTATATGGCACGCATGCGTTTATATGGTTATGGCCAATTGAAAAATAATGTGGAGGCCATGAAGTATTTCAGACTTGCCGGCGAAAAGGGATTTTTACCTGCCATTTATGTCATGGGTCTTTATTCTCTTATGGTTGAAAATCAACCTGAACCAGCGTTTGTATGGTTTAAAAAGGCTGCTGATCAAAATGATATTAGGGCCCAAATGTATTGTGCGGCAGCTTATCTTTATGGGGTTGGGGTTAAGAAAAACACAGAGCTTGCTAAGAAGTATTATATTCCTGCAGCGAGAAGCGGGGACGCAATAGCACAGTGTACTCTGGCTGAAGATTTTCTCGATAGTCGACAAGCGGGGAATAAAAAATTAGGCTTGATTTGGTTGAACAAATCCGTGGCGCAAAATAATCCAGAAGCACAAGTGAGATTGGGCGTCATGTATGCTAACGGAACCTTGGTGGACAAAGATCTGGTCAAGGCAAAAGAAATGATTGAATTGGCTGTGGCTCAACGGTATGTGCCCGCATGGTATCAAATGGGGGTGCTTGCTCAAAAAAACAATGATTTTAATGCAGCGAAAGATTGGTACAACAAGGCGGCCATGGTCAACTATGGTCCTGCGGAAATGGCGCTAGCACAACTTTATTTACAACCCAAATCTCCTTTGTTTGATGAGCATCTGGGGTTCCTGTGGATGTTAAAGTCGGCCCAAAATGGTTTCTCAGATGCCCAACTTGCTTTATCGACGATGTATCAGCATGGTCAGGGCGTTGAGGCTGATGCCAATGTGGCAGCAGAATGGCAAAAAAGATCCACCACTGAGATGAAAGATGACCCTCAAATGGCACAAATCAAGGCAGCTCGCTTTTTAAGTCATGGGAAATCAGACAGCCTTGCGGCGAGTGGATATCATTTGAAGGGCATTTTTAATGATTGGCAGAATGCTGAAGCATTAAAAGTGAATAATTATAACCAAGCGCCTCAAATGGAGGTCGTCTCGCGCGATGCTCTTTTTAAACCGAATTTTGTGATGATGAGTCCCAATGATATTGCAATGAGTGATTATTATGATGCATTTGTGTCACTTCAACGAACAGCTTCTAAACCTGAAGAGATAGTCTTCCCACGCTATCCTCTGGACAGATCCCCTGAAATTCAGCCAAACGAGGTTGCATCAAGTGCTTCTCAAGTGCCACAAATTGGGAGTCATGACGTGGCAGAACATCATGATTCTTCTTCACCACTCTCTGATCAAGCTCTTTTTACCTACCTGCAAGGACGTTCTGTTTTAGGTGATCCGATGGCGCAATTTACGCTTGGGCAAATGTATGAAGCAGGAATTGCTGTGACTAAAAATGTACAGGAAGCCATTAAAGTGTATCAACTGGCGAGCGCTCAACAAGAATTGCGATCGGAGTATAATTTAGGGATGCTGTATCTTGAGGGTAAGGATGTTCCCAGAGATCTAGAAAAAGCGATGACCCTATTACGAGATGCCGCTTTCAAAGGGAATGATCATGCTCAATATGCCCTTGCCAGTATTGATGAGTTAGGCGTTCGCGATGCCACTGGGGCGCTGGTGGTCCAACCTTCTCCTGAGCAAGCTTTGGTGATGTATGATTTGGCGGCAGCTAATGATTATGGTCTTGCGAAATATCGTTTGGCTGAGCTGCTGGTTCGTGAGAATAAAACAGATCTTAGTGTTCAGGCCAAGCAGCAACGTCATCAAATGGTCAAGACGCTATATGAAGGGGCATATAAAGCAGGGGTAGATGAAGCCGCATTGCCTTTGGCTTATTATCAAGCCATGAGCAAAGATCCCTCTAAGCAAGCTCAAGCGTTCTTGGTAGCTAGAAAAGAAGCTCATACTGGGAATCCTGGAGCTGTTTTGCTCTTAGGGTTGTTGTATGACCGAGGTATCGGTACAGAAGTGAATCCATCGGAGGCTATCCAGTGGTATCAAAAGGCGGCCTCAAATCCAGTGACGGCGTTTATTCTGGGAACTGATTATGGACAGGGCACAGGCATTAGTAAAGATGTCATCAAAGGGAAAACCTTATTGAAAGAAGCGGCGGACGGCGGTTTTTCTTATGCTTTTCTGAATTTAGCCGTGATGAGGCAACAAACGGGCGAGGCTTTTTTACCAGAGCTTGAAAAAGCTCTTGCTTTAGGGAATAGCAAGGCTGGGCTCTTAATGGCTGATTATTATCTTTCGCTGGCTGATGATGCAGCTCATTTGAATCAATCGCGCGACATTTATCAACATCTTGCTGAGAAAGGAGATGAAGACGCACAGCTCAAATTAGGGATTATGTTTGAAAAAG
>JAPLRK010000074.1:17816-19643 GCA_026399195.1 Legionellales bacterium | reverse complement strand
CTAAAAAAGTAAATATGCTTTAAATAAGCACGAAAACCCATGTCTTTAAATCATGAAATTTAGCGTGGTAGTGCCTGGAATGATAAAAATAGCCCATCAAATGCCGGGAGTGGAGATTAATTGGTTCTAGCGGGAATCGTTTGGGAGCAAGGCCCAAGCTTGACAACCAGAGCGGCTTATGAGATATTCTCTTTGCGAGGTTGGACTTGCTATGTGTCATTCCACTGGGTCAATTGGCGACACACTGATTGGCCCTTTCTACACACGTGGGATGTTCTGATTTTTTGTGGCTTTGTCTTCAAACATTCACCGATCAGCACATTCTTTACAAGCAGTCTCCAACATGAAATCGGAACGACTTTTATTTGCCGAAAGTGCCGCTCTATCAGTTAAGTTTTTTTGTGAAGGTAATGCCCTTAGACTAATGGGACTGACCTTATGGTGAAGTTGTGCCATGATGTCTCCTGATATATAAAATAAATATACAAGTGTGACCATAAGTTAACAATACATTATTGTATTACAATTGTAGATCGTCACATTTCGAAGCAAGCTGGCATGGCTCTCAGTCATAAAATATGATCTAGATCAAGGTTTCTAGCCAAGTTTACAGATAGACTTCTCTGAAGTTTGCAATTAGGGAGGTTCCCATGTTATTGGACAGAACACGTACCCAACAGAGTGATCCAGAACTGCGGCATAAGGTTCAAGTTGACGTTGAATCATCGATGAATGAGTATTTAAATCAACAAGATTGGCGTGTCAATGCAAATGCGAATCAAGGTTATTCTTTAGGTGGGTTAATCCTCAACGTGGCCGGTAAAGTGATAGCTAACTATTGGCTTCAGTGCATCTACCCATCCGATGTTGAACATGCGCATCGTACAGCGGAACTTCATATTCACGATTTGGACATGTTGGCAGGCTATTGCGCCGGTTGGTCGTTGAGGGTCTTACTCACTGAAGGGTTTAATGGGGTTCCTGGTCAAGTGGAATCTAGCCCTCCCAGACACATGTCAAGTGCCATTGGACAAATCGTCAATTTCTTAGGGACCCTACAAAACGAATGGGCCGGTGCTCAAGCATTCAGCTCGTTTGATACGTATATGGCTCCTTTTATACGTAAAGATGGCTTAAACTACGAAGAAGTCAAACAATACATGCAAGAACTTATTTTTAACTTGAATGTCCCCTCTCGTTGGGGCACCCAAACCCCTTTTACCAACCTTACTTTTGATTGGATCTGCCCTGAGGATTTGCAAACACAAGTCCCTCTCATTGGCGGGATAGAAATGTCTTTCACGTATGGTGATTTACAACATGAAATGGACATGATCAATCGAGCCTACATCGAAGTCATGATGGCAGGAGATGCCAAAGGGCGGGTTTTTACATTTCCCATCCCAACCTATAACATCACAGACGATTTTGTATGGGATTCTCCCAATGCCGAATTATTGTTTGAAATGACGGCCCGTTATGGGTTGCCTTATTTTCAAAATTTCATCAACTCAGAACTAAAACCCAATATGATCCGATCGATGTGTTGCCGTTTACAGTTGGATCTGCGAGAACTTTTAAAAAGAGGTAATGGGTTATTTGGTTCTGCGGAACAAACAGGCTCTTTGGGCGTAGTCACCATCAATTGCGCCCGATTGGGCTACCTTTATCCAGGAGATGAACCGCGATTACTCCAAGCATTGGATAAATTGCTCTTGTTGGGAAAAACAAGTTTAGAAATCAAGCGGCAAGTCATCCAAAAGCACATGGACAATGGCTTATTCCCTTTCACCAAGCGCTATTTATGACACTTACGGAACCATTTTT
>JAPLRK010000074.1:0-17796 GCA_026399195.1 Legionellales bacterium | reverse complement strand
ATAGGCGTCAATGGACTTAATGAGATGATTCGTAATTTCACCTTGGATAAAGACGACATCACCACGCTTGAAGGCAGTGAGCTGGCTTTTCGACTCCTAGATCACATCCGTGCTCGTATGCTGACCTTTCAAGAAGAAACTGGGAACATGTATAACTTAGAAGCAACACCTGCTGAAGGGACAACTTACCGATTTGCGAAAGAAGATCGTAAGCGCTACCCCAATATTCTTCAAGCCGGCACAAAGGACATGCCCTACTATACAAACTCCTCACAGTTACCCGTAGGATTTACCGACGATCCCTTTGAGGCTTTAGAAAAACAAGAAGCTCTGCAACGGAAGTACACAGGGGGCACCGTGCTACATCTTTACATGAATGAGGCCCTTTCCAGCGCAAAATCTTGTCGAACTTTGGTGCAACGTGCTTTGAACAATTTTCGACTCCCCTACATCACCATTACCCCAACCTTTTCAATTTGTCCTGAGCATGGATACCTCAAAGGACATTGCGAGCTCTGCCCAGACTGTAACAGTGGACCGTCCCCAAAGCTACAACGCTGTGAAGTCTGGACCCGTGTGATGGGATATCACCGCCCTGTTTCGTCGTTTAATATTGGAAAAAAAGGAGAGTTTCACGAACGTCTTTTTTTTGTGGAGCATCATGCCGATCTCTCTAACAACTCATAAAGCACCTAAAATCGGCGGGGTAACGCGCTTCAGCACCAGCGATTACCCCAATCACCTCGCCGCTGTAATTTTTCTTCAAGGTTGTCCCTGGCGATGTCATTACTGTCATAACCCGCACTTTCAAACTCGAACAACACGTTGCTCTTTTGATTGGTTCAAATTCATGGCCTGGCTTCAAACCCGAATTGGATTACTTGACGCCGTTGTATTCAGTGGCGGGGAGCCCTGCGCCGATCCTGCCCTCCCAATGGCCGTAGATACCGTAAAATCCATGGGTTTCAAAGTGGGGCTACATTCAGGTGGCGGATACCCAAAACGCTTACAAAAAATACTAGCCTCACTCGATTGGATTGGCTTTGACATCAAAGCACCCTTTGAATCCTATGAAACCGTTACCGGCATTTCCGATAGTGGAAAACCTGCAGAAATCAGTGCAAAATCCGTATTAGATCAAGGTGTTTCCTATGAGTTCAGAACCACCCTCCACCCCTCCTTGTTGCCGGAAGAAGCATTGTGGGCTATGGCATCTCGCCTACAACAACTCGGCGTACAACATTATGTATGGCAAATGTTCAGATCTACCGGGTGTTTGAATCATTCTTTAAACTCAGTAAAACTGAGCCATTATCCAAGCTCCGCATTGATTCAAAAAGTCTCTGCATTGTTCCCACAGTTTGAATTTAGGAGTGCCTATTAGATGAAAAAATGGCTACAAACATTAGGATTCCTTAGCATCTTATGGAGTGCCTTCCCTCTCATGGCATCCAAAACATTAAACATAGCCGTAGCGAGCAGTCTTGAAAGCACCTTCAAACAACTCACGCCTGTGTTTGAAAAAGAATCTGGCATCACACTCCAAGCATCCTATGCCTCGACCGGTCAATTGGTGACCCATATCCGCCATGGTGCCCCTTTTGATCTGTTTCTCTCTGCCGATAAAACCCATGTGCTCCAATTAGAAAAAGCAGGGCTTGCTGAGGATCACGTGGTTTATGCTTTAGGCGAACTCGTGCTGGTGGTATCAGGGCCTAATGGAGCACAACAAGGGATTCACCTTTTGCTGGATCCACGAATCAAAACCATTGCAGTGGCAAATCCTACTTTTGCCCCCTATGGGCTAGCCACTATGCAAGTCTTGGAGCATACGAATCTATTGGATCGTTTAAAACCAAAAATCATCTGGGGCGAAAGTGTGGGGCAGGTGGCCAGCTTTTTAAAAAGTGAGGCTGTAGATGCAGGCTTTATGGCACGTTCTCAATGGATCGCATTGGAATCCAAAAATACCCCTAAAAATTGGGTTTGGATTGTACCTAAGTCCCTCTATCACCCCATCCAACAGTGTGCCACTCGAATGACATCCTCATCATCTCCTCATGAGGCGAAGCGCTTTTTATTGTTTTTACAATCCAAGCCTGCAAAGCAGATCCTGCAAGCAAACGGTTATCTGGTGGGGTAGGGTTTATTTATGGATTGGAACAGTATTGTGCTTTCGTTTCGATTGGCAACCGTCACCACGATGGTTTTGCTCGCTCTATGCATTCCTTTGGCACTATGGTTTTCTAAACACCGATCTCGAACCAAAACGACATTAGAAGCGTTGTGTTCATTACCCCTCATTTTGCCCCCCACCGTCATGGGTTTTTATTTATTATTGGTCATGAGCCCTAAAGCCCCGATAGGTCGAATTTGGAGCAATCTTTTTGGCCAAGACTTGGTCTTTAGTTTCAACGGGCTCGTTCTGGGATCAGTGATTTGTTCCTTTCCCTTTGTCTTAAAACCCATTCAAAATGCATTTGAACGCGTCAACAAAAAGTACATTGAAATGGCCGCAACGTTGGGGTATTCTCCACGCGCGATTTTTTGGAGAATCCATTTGCCACTATCATTTTCCGCCATCCTTTCCGCAGCCGTTTTAGGGTTTGCCCATACGCTCAGTGAGTTTGGCGTTGTATTAATGCTGGGTGGTAATATCCCAGGAAAAACACGAACGGTTTCCATTGCCATTTACGATGCTGTTGAGGGTTCCAATTATTTAGAGGCCCATCGATTGTCTTTATTGATGCTTGGCTTATCCTTTTTCATTTTGTGCCTTGTCTATCGAGAATATGCTGGGGGACCTAAAAGATGAACTCTCTCACCATACAGTTATCAGGGCATATTGGATCCTTTTCACTTCAAGCCAATTTACACACGCCCTCAACGAGCATATTGGGAATTTACGGCCATAGTGCTGCTGGGAAAACCATGTTGTTGCGTGGGATAGCAGGTCTTGAACCTAGCTTTAAAGGCCTTGTAAAAATCAATCAATCCACTTGGCTTGACACCGTCAATGGCATTGCACTTCCACCCCATCTCTGGTGGACAACAACAACGCGTTGCCATTGCTCGGGCAGCCATATCCGAGCCCGATCTATTCCTAATGGATGAGCCTCTCTCGCATTTAAATCGTGCTTTAAAAGATAATCTTATGATTCTTATCACACAACTTGCTCATGAGCTCAAGCGACCTATCATTTACGTGAGTCACGATTACTCAGAGATAACCCGCTTAGCCTCACATGTGAGTTTTGTTGAAGAAGGACAGTTTCAACCCATACAAACCCTTAAAAATATAGAGGTGGTACCATGAAACAAACCGAAGACATGATTTGGGATCCAGAAAACCAAGCTTTTTGGGAATCCACAGGCAAACGGATAGCTAGCCGTAATATGTGGATTTCCGTTCCTTGTTTATTTATCTCCTTTGCCATTTGGATCATTTGGTCAACGGTCACAGTGAATTTAAACAAGGTTGGATTTCACTTCACTGAAGAGCAACTCTTCACCTTGGCTGCCATTCCCGGACTGACTGGAGCAATCTTACGTATTCTTTATTCTTTTGTTGTCCCTGTGTTCGGAGGTCGAAACTGGACGGTCATCAGCACGCTAAGCTTATTGATCCCTACACTGGGCACTGGCTATGCCCTTCAGGATCTCAACACCTCCTATTCCGTCTTCCTCCTATTGGCTGCTTGTTGCGGGTTAGGGGGGGGGAATTTTTCATCGTCCATGGCCAACATCAGCTTCTTTTTCCCTAAAAAAAATCAAGGCACGGCCCTTGGGATCAATGCGGGTTTAGGTAACTTGGGTGTCAGCGGCTTACAATTTATCACCCCCTTGGTCATTAGCCTATCCTTATTTGGTGGCTTGGGAGGCGCCCCTCAAACCTGGACTGATGCCCTCATCACAAAGCAAGTCTGGTTGCAAAATGTGGCTTACATTTGGGTGATCCCCATTCTAGTTCTTAGCGTGTTGGCATACTTTGGCATGAATAATCTACCTACAGTCAAAATGTCCCTGAAAGAACAATTCGTCATTTTCAAACGTAAACATTTATATCTAACCACCCTGTTATACATCATGTCCTTTGGATCATTCATTGGCTTCTCTGTTGCCCTGCCATTGCTCATCAATATGCTGTTTCCTCACATCAATCCTTTAAGCATTGCATTTTTGGGACCTTTGTTAGGCGCAACCGTCCGCCCATTAGGGGGTTTTATGGCCGACAAAACCAGTGGAGCCTTCATCACTTTTTGGAGTACGATTGTCATGATTTTGGCGGTCCTATCGGTCTATCACTTCATTCAGCCCGAATATCTCTCTTTTAAAGGGTTTTTAATTTCCTTTTTGTTTCTCTTTGTCACCACGGGAATTGCAAATGGATCTATTTTCCGCATGGTGGGGGTGATTTTCCCTCCAAGAGAAAAAGCGCCTGTCCTTGGAATAACAGCTGCCATTGCAGCATTGGGTGGTTTTTTTATTCCTAAAATGTTTGCTTGGTCCATTCACCTCTCAGGGACTGTATATCTCGCACTTAAGGTTTATATCATCTATTATCTGATCTGCTTGGGTGTGAACTGGTGGTTTTATTTTAGACGAAATGCAACTGTAAAATGTTAGGGGAACACGATGAGTCATCTTTTAGATAGATTATATTACTTTAAAAAAATCGAACGCTCATTTTCAAACGATCACGGCGTGATGACAAATGAAAACCGAGATTGGGAAGATGCGTATCGAACACGCTGGCAGCATGACAAAATAGTACGATCCACCCATGGTGTCAATTGTACTGGATCATGCAGCTGGAAAATTTATGTCAAAAAAGGTTTGATCACTTGGGAAACTCAACAAACAGATTACCCTCGAACCCGTCCAGGTTTACCCAATCATGAACCAAGAGGCTGTGCCCGTGGCGCGAGCTATTCATGGTATATTTACAGTGCCGCTCGCTTGAAATACCCCTTGATGAGGGGGAAATTGTTGAAGCTTTGGCGCCAAGCCAAAACCAAACACTCTGATCCCGTTGAGGCATGGAAAGCTTTGGTGAGTGATCCCAAGGCCTGTCTCGAATACAAACAAGCACGTGGACAAGGCGGATTTGTGCGCTCAAGCTGGGAAGAAATCAATGAATTGATCGCTGCTTCCAACATTTATACCATCAAAGAGCATGGTCCTGATCGTGTCCTCGGCTTTTCCCCCATCCCTGCCATGTCTATGGTGTCCTACGCTGCAGGGAGTCGCTACCTCTCTTTGATTGGGGGAGCGTGCTTGAGTTTCTACGATTGGTATTGCGATTTGCCACCAAGCTCTCCTCAAACCTGGGGCGAGCAAACGGACGTGCCTGAAAGTGCAGATTGGTACAGCTCTAGTTATATTCTGGTATGGGGCTCGAACGTGCCTCAAACCCGCACCCCAGATGCACATTTTTTCACAGAATCGCGATATAATGGCACTAAAACGGTCGCCATCACCCCGGATTATAGTGAAATAGCCAAATTATGTGATGTGTGGTTACACCCAAAACAAGGTACTGACGCTGCAGTAGCCATGGCCATGGGGCATGTGATTTTAAAAGAATTTCACCTCGCCCAAAAAAGTGACTACTTTGACAGTTATTGTCGACAATACACCGACATGCCCTTTTTGGTTCGACTGATCAAAAAAGGCGATCAATTCATCCCTGATCGATTCGTACGCGCTTCAGATTTTTCAGATCACTTGAACATCAAAAATAACCCTGATTGGCAAGAAATCGTCATTGATGAACTCTCGAATCAGGTTTCAGTCCCAAATGGCACCTTAGGATCGCGCTGGGATGATCAAGGCAAGTGGAATCTAGAACTTAAGGACGTACGTGATGGCCGAGAGATCAAACCCAGATTGACCCTCATTGATCACGCACAGCGTACTGTCTTATCGGTTGCGTTCCCTTATTTCGGAAACCAAGTTCACGAACATTTCAACCACACGGCGCATGCCAGTATTTTGCCCCGCAATATCCCAGCGATTCCTTTGGCTTTAAAGGAAGGAGAGGTGTTTGTCACAACGGTGTTTGATTTGATGATTGCCAACTATGGGCTGGATAGGCAGTTAGGGGGCGAGAATGTGGCCACCTCCTACGAAGATGATCTGCCCTACACCCCACGTTGGCAAGAAAACATCACTGGCGTTCCCGGTGATACGATAGTCTCTATAGCGCGTGAATTTGCTGAAAATGCACGTCTAACGAAGGGTCGCAGCATGATCATCGTGGGGGCTGCTTTAAATCATTGGTACCACATGGACATGACTTATCGTGCCATCATCAACATGCTCGTCATGTGTGGTTGTGTTGGTCAATCCGGTGGTGGCTGGTCTCATTATGTTGGACAAGAAAAATTACG
The DNA here is from genome assembly GCA_026399195.1 of Legionellales bacterium. Taxonomy (GTDB): domain Bacteria; phylum Pseudomonadota; class Gammaproteobacteria; order Legionellales; family Legionellaceae; genus JAPLRK01. Next base: position 11,404 of record JAPLRK010000074.1, on the reverse strand, counting down.
CCCACAAACCGGTTGGTTACCTCTCGCCTTTGCCAGTGATTGGACCCGCCCTGCACGCCAAATGAATGGGACTTCTTTCTTTTATTTGCATACCAGTCAATGGCGATATGAATATTTATCGCTTGATACGGTCCTGTCGCCCTTAGCAGATGACACGGCCTGGAAAGAGATGTCCTTTCTTGATTGTAATTATCAGGCAATCCGCATGGGATGGTTACCAACAGCGCCCCAACTGAATCAAAACCCACTCAAGCTGGCAGCCTTCGCACAATCGGCAGGTATTTCACCCACGGAATATGTGATAAAAGAACTCAAGTCCGGATCTTTAAAATTTGCCTGCACAGATCCTGATCACAGCGATAATTTTCCTAGGGTATTATTTGTATGGCGTTCAAACTTATTGGGCTCCAGCGGAAAGGGTCATGAATATTTTTTAAAGTATCTTTTGGGCACCACGAATGGGATTTTAGGAAAAGATTTAGGTGATGAGGGGCACCAAAAACCAAAAGAAATCATTTGGCGAGAGGCCGCCCATGGCAAATTAGATCTCCTTGTGACGCTGGATTTTCGTATGTCAACCACGTGCATGTACTCAGACGTGGTCCTACCAACGGCGACCTGGTATGAAAAAAATGATCTCAATACCTCCGATATGCATCCCTTCATTCACCCCCTCTCAGCGGCAATCGACTCAGCCTGGGAATCAAGAAGCGATTGGGAAATCTATAAAGGTCTTGCCAAAACTTTTTCAACCCTTTGCCCTGGTCATTTGGGTAAAGAATTGGATGTCGTTCTCACCCCCATCCTTCATGATACGCCCCAGGAGATGGCTCAAGCGTGTGGCGTCAGTGACTGGATGCGCGATGAATGCGAACCCATGCCTGGAAAAACCATGCCATCCATCACTGTGGTTGAGCGTGACTATCCCAACACCTACAAAAAATTCACAGCCATCGGCCCTTTATTATCTGAATTGGGGAACGGAGGTAAGGGGATCCAATGGAAAACCAATGAAGAGGTTCAGTTCTTAGGAGAGTTGAACAAGACCGTACAAGAAGAAGGAATCACCAAAGGCATGCCAAGGATTGAGACGGACATTGATGCTGCTGAAATGATTTTAAGCTTAGCCCCAGAAACCAATGGGCAAGTAGCCCTAAAAGCCTGGGAAGCGCTCTCCGTTATCACCGGCCGTGATCACACGCACTTGGCCCGTCCACGTGCAGAAGACAAAATACGCTTTCGTGACATTCAAGCACAACCTCGAAAAATCATTTCCTCTCCCACTTGGAGTGGCATAGAATCGGAGCATGTCAGCTACAATGCATGTTACACGAATGTGCATGAGTTGATTCCATGGCGAACCTTAACGGGCCGACAAGAGCTCTATCAAGATCACCCTTGGATGCAGGCATTTGGAGAACAATTGTGCGTTTACAAACCGCCTATGGATATGAAATCCGTGCACCCCATCTTGAATAAAGTCAAAGATAACAGCAAAACCGTGGTGTTAAATTTCATCACCCCCCATCAAAAGTGGGGCATTCACTCGACTTATAGTGATAATTTACTGATGTTAACTTTAAATCGTGGGGGGCCTGTTATTTGGATCAGCGAAATCGATGCCCAGAAGATCGATATCATTGACAATGATTGGATCGAGGCCTTTAACATCAACGGGGCAATCTGCGCTCGAGCGGTGGTAAGTCAACGAGTGCCTGAGGGAATGTCCATGATGTATCACGCTCAAGAAAAAATTCTGAATGTCCCGTTAAGTGAAATAACTCATGCCCGGGGCGGGATCCATAATTCGGTGACTCGAACCTTGATAAACCCAATACACATGATTGGAGGCTATGCCCAATTATCCTATGGTTTTAATTACTACGGAACTGTTGGCTCTAATCGAGATGAGTTCATCATTGTTCGAAAAATGGAAAAGGTGGAGTGGGATTAATCATGAAACGCATCACTAGGAGACAATTGCCGTGAAAATCAGAGCCCAGATTGGAATGGTTTTAAATTTAGACAAATGCATCGGCTGCCACACCTGCTCTGTCACTTGTAAAAATGTGTGGACTTCGCGTCGCGGGGTTGAATATGCTTGGTTTAACAACGTTGAAAGCAAGCCAGGGGTTGGTTATCCCAATGAATGGGAAAATCAAAATCGATGGCGTGGTGGCTGGATTAGAAAAGCAAATGGCAAACTCCAACCCAGAATTGGGGGAAAATGGCGAGTATTGGCACAATTGTTTGCTAACCCTAATTTACCCGGGATAGATGACTACTATGAACCCTTCACCTTCGATTATGCCCGTTTACAAAACGGTCCTGAGTCAAAAGCTTTTCCGAGCAATCGACCGCACTCAGTCATCACCGGAAAAGTCATGGAAAAAATCACAAGTGGGCCTAACTGGGAAGAAATTTTAGGGGGTGAGTTTTCAAATCGCAGCAAAGATTATAATTTTGAAGGCATCGAAAAAGAAATTTACGGTGAATTTGAAAATACATTTATGATGTATCTCCCGCGCTTATGCGAACATTGTTTAAACCCTACCTGTGTCGCTGCCTGTCCAACGGGCGCTATCTATAAGCGAGAAGAAGATGGCATTGTCCTGATTGATCAAGACAAATGTCGAGGCTGGCGAATGTGCGTGTCGGGCTGTCCTTATAAAAAAATCTACTTTAATTGGGAATCTGGGAAATCAGAAAAATGTACCTTTTGTTATCCTCGCATCGAAGCAGGTCAACCCACGGTCTGTTCAGAAACCTGTGTTGGCCGGATCCGTTATTTAGGGGTCTTATTGTATGACGCCGATAAAATTTCCGAGGCAGCTTCGGTTGAAGATCCGAAAGATTTATACCAATCCCAGCTGGATGTATTTCTTGATCCCTTCGATCCCAACGTCCAAGCCTCGGCTTTAAAAGAAGGGATCCCACACAGTTGGCTCGAAGCCGCAAAGATCTCTCCCGTCTATAAAATGGCAATGGATTGGAAAGTGGCTTTCCCCCTGCATCCTGAGTACCGAACCTTACCCATGGTTTGGTACATTCCGCCTTTAAGTCCCATTCAAAATAGGGCTGAACGAGGCGAAATTGACGTTGTGGATGACATGCCGGATGTCAGTGCCATGCGCATCCCCATCCGCTATTTGGCCAATTTACTTTCGGCAGGCCATGAACCCCCGATTCGATTGGCTCTAGAGCGTATGCTCGCCATGCGAGCTTATATGCGCCAACGCAATGTCTATGGGTTAGAAAACAATGCCATCCTCGAGCGAGTCGGCTTGAGTTTAGCTCAACTCGAAGATATGTATCAGTTAATGGCCATTGCCAACTATGAAGATCGTTTTGTCATCCCAACGTCTCATCAAGAATATGCAACAAAAACCTTCGATATGCGAAGTGGCTGTGGTTTCACCTTTGGGAATGGATGTGGATCTGGAACGGACCAGGTCGATTTATTTGGCAAACATAAACGTGCGAACTTATTTGGAGGAATACCCATCCATGAAGAATCAAAATAACCCATTGCGCACCTTCAAAGTGCTCAGTTTATTACTCAGTTATCCTTCCGCTGTTTGGATCAGTGAAATGGATGCCTTGCTAAAATGCATCGAATCCGAAGGGCAAGTCTCGCCAGTGGCCTTATCAGAACTGCGAAGTTTTGCAAGTAGTTGCCAAACGGAAGATCTGCTGCAACTGGAAACAGAATATGTGGCCACGTTTGATCAACAGCGGACCTTATCCTTACACCTCTTTGAACACCTCCACGGAGACTCACGAGACAGGGGACAAGCTATGGTGGATTTAAGTATGGTCTATCAGGAGCATCACCTTCTCATTGAAGCCAAAGAATTGCCGGATTATTTGCCGTTATTTTTGGAATGTTTATCGGTGATCCCGGCTCATACTGCCTTCGATCTCCTGCAGGAATGCCTCCCAATCATCGAGCGCATTGCAAGCGGGCTAGCATCTCGCGGAAATCGCTACACCGCCGTATTCAATACGCTCTTATCTGTGGGTAAAAAACCCATCATACCATGGATCTTGACCCTGCAACCTGAAGCAGATCCAACCGCGGCCGATCGCCTAGATAAGGAATGGGAAGAAGAAGAAATTAAATTTCTAGGCAATTCCTGTGTGAAAGATAAGGGCGCGTGTGGTGAAGTCACTACGCACAGCGTAAAGATCACCAAAAATCCTCATGCCTTACACGGAGAATGACCATGTATGACACTATCAACAACTTTCTTTTTGGGATTTACCCATACATTGCCCTCACTATTTTTGTAGTAGGATCGCTCATTCGCTATGATCGCGAACAATACAGTTGGCATGCCAGTTCCAGCCAATTGTTGAATAGAACCCGCTCGTTTATGATTGGCAATCATTTATTCCACTGGGGGATCCTGCTGTTACTCGCAGGACATTTCATTGGGCTATTAACCCCACACTGGCTTTATTCCTATTTCATTTCAGCGCCAACAAAACAATTGCTTGCCATGATAGCAGGGGGAATTTTTGGCAGCATCTGCTTTGTTGGTTTGAGCCTCTTGGTCTACCGACGCTTATTTAACCCGCGAGTACGTGCCACTTCTCGCACTTCAGACATCCTCATTTTATTGATGTTATACGCGCAATTGATTTTGGGCTTGATGAGCATTTCAGTTTCAGCACAGCACATGGATGGGAGCAGCATGCTGGCTTTGGCTGAGTGGGCCCAACATATCGTTAGATTTCAACCCAATGCGAGCGCCTTCATTGCAGCAGAAAGTGTCATTTTTAAATTGCATATTCTGTTAGGATTGACCATTTTTCTTGTCTTTCCCTTCACTCGATTGGTGCACATGCTCAGTGCACCGATTCATTATATTTGGCGTACAGGCTATCAAATTGTACGCTCCCGTGCAGCGAGGTAACCCATGGCCGTAAAAGTCAATCAAATTGAGATTCAAGATCATGAAATCTACCAAGAAATGCAGTATCATCCAGCGAGATCTTCAGAAGAAGCCATGGAAGAAGCGGCAAAAGCATTGGTGATCCGTGAACTACTTCTACAAAAAGCGAAAGCTTTAGAGATTCAATGCGATCCTGAACAAATTCCCCAAGAAGAAGCCTTGATCGATGCTTTGCTAGAGAAAGTTATTCAAATTCCAGAGCCAGATGAAGCCGTCGTTTCGCGGTTTTATCAAAATAATCATCAACGCTTCAAGAAAGTAAATGGAGCGCCACCAGCCCTGGCGGATGTCAAAACAGCCATTTCTGATTACTTGGTTGAAACATCGTGGACCAATGCCGTACGAGATTTTATACAAACCTTGGTACAAGACTCGACTTTGTCCGGGGTGACCTTTAAGGATCGAAATGCCACTTGAACTAGCCCCATTAATGGATCCCTTTCAACGGACGTTTCCCTATCTGAGATTATCGATCACGGATGCCTGTAATTTTCGTTGTCAGTATTGTTTGCCGAATGGGTATCAAAAAACACCAGCAGGATTCTTAGAGCCCTCTGAAATTGTGCGTCTGGTGCGTGCGTTTGTGGAACTTGGGACCATCAAAGTTCGCTTAACCGGTGGTGAGCCAACCTTACGCAAAGACTTACCCGAGATTGCCCGGTGCCTCAAAGCAATCCCGGGCCTTCAAACACTAGCCATGACCACCAATGGGTACAGCTTGAAACGTAATGCATCATGTTATTACGATCTTGGCATCACGTCCTTAAATGTGAGTGTAGATAGCTTAAATCGCAATAAATTTCATGAGATGACAGGACATGACAAGTTGCAAGATGTATTGAAGGGGATTGAGCTCGCCCAAAAAATTGGAATTAAAACAATCAAAATCAACACTGTTTTACTCAAAGGATTCAACGACAATACCACGGATTTGGCTGAGTTTTTATCTTGGATCAAAACAGAAGATCTCAGCATCCGCTTCATTGAATTGATGCAAACTGGTGACAATCACGACTATTTTGTTAAAAACCATGTTTCAGCCTCGATCATTCAGGAACAATTGCTTAAGCACTCATTTTCGCTGAACACACGGAAATTTGACGCAGGTCCTGCTGTTGAATTTTCTCACCCTGACTATCAAGGGAAAGTGGGTTTGATAGCCCCCTATTCTAAAGATTTTTGTCAAACCTGTAATCGCTTACGCGTCACCGCACGCGGAGATCTTAGACTTTGCTTATTTGGATCGCTTGGATTTCCATTGCGCGAATATTTGGCGCACGACGATCAAAAGCCGCTCTTACAAGCCCGATTACGAGACTTGTTGCGCCACAAAAAAGAAACTCACGCCTTACACCTTGGTGAAACAGGGTTAACGCCTCACTTGGCCTCTCTTGGAGGATAATCCGCATGCTAACCTCACAATTTCATATGATTGACGTTGGTAAAAAAACCCCAACACACCGCTTGGCAGTTGCCACGGGACGCATTTCCGTGGGAAAAACCGCATTTGAACTCATCAATGAGCGCCGCCTTCCGAAAGGAGATCCGTTGGTATTGGCGGAAATTGCAGGCATTCAAGGAGCAAAAAAAACAGCGGAACTTATTCCACTTTGTCACCCACTCCCCCTTGAACATATTGACATTCTCATCGATTTAGATCCAGAACAACACGCGATCATCATCACCGCCTTCGTTTCGACCACCTCTAAAACCGGCGTTGAAATGGAAGCCCTCTCAGCGGTGAATGCCGCGTTATTAACAGTGTACGATTTGACCAAAATGGTTGAGTCAAATTTGATAATCTCTGAGGTGAGGCTCTTATTAAAGCAAGGCGGTAAGCAGGGGCTTTGGCTATCACCCCAGGGCGTGCCTGAATGGGTATTAAATAAAACAAAAAGTACCGAAAAGAAACGTTTATCCCAGATCACATCAGGGGTGATCACCTTAAGCGATCGCGCCAACGGAGGTCATTATGAAGATCGTTCAGGACAATGGCTCTGCGACGCCTTGCGTTCAGAGGGATCCGAGCTCCTTGCTTATGATTTGCTTCCAGACGATAAGACACTACTTCAAACACGAATCATAGACATCATCAACCAACATCATCCCCATCTTATCCTCACCACAGGCGGTACAGGCATCTCGCCTCGCGACATAACGCCTGAAGCATTGCTAGGCTTAAGCACGCAAACAGTCCCTGGCATTGGGGAATATTTACGCGCGAATGGGCACTTATTCACCCCCCTCAGTTGGATCAGTCGATCAATGGCTGTGATTATTGAAAACACCCTCGTCATCGCCTTACCCGGAAGGCTTGCAGCCGTTCAAGAAGGATTGCCATGCCTCATCCCCCTCATCCCACACCTCGTTCAACAGTTACAAGGAGGGAATCATGATCCCGCATCATGAAGCACTGACACGCCTGCTAAAGCTCGCCATACCTGTCTCCTCCGAATGGGTGAGTCGAAGTGAAGCCTTAGGTCGCGTGCTCGCAGACCCTGTGATGAGTCCTATTGATTCACCCTTATTCGATCACTCGGCCATGGATGGCTATGCCCTCAGCGCTGAAGAGACCTCCACGGCCTCCGTTGAAAATCCTCTGCTTTTTAAGATCTGCGACATTGTGGCTGCTGGCATTTTAAGTCCCTACTTTGGGGAACAAACCAGTATTAAGATCATGACAGGTGCTCCTGTCCCGGAAGGATATGACACAGTCCTCATGATTGAGGATAGCGACAGTTTTGGAAGTACTTTATGCATCACCACCCCACTGGAACATGGACGCCATGTGAGAGTTCGAGGAGAGGACATTCAAAAAGGAGAACGCTTATTTTCGGCCGGCGAGGTCATCACCCCCAATCATGTCATGATAACGGCCACTGTAGGCTTGAATCAGTTTAAAGTTAAGCGTCTACTGAAGGTGATGCATCTATCCACCGGACAAGAGATTGTGGACGATGCCGCAGCGGCTTTAGCCCCGGGTGAAATTCATAACTCAAACTCGCCTTTTTTACAAAGCGTGTTGAAAACCGAAGGAGTAAACGCCACTTATCTTGGGCAAATCAAAGATGATCCGAAACACTTTCAATCCCTCTTGAGCACAACGATCCAATCAGCTTCTCCTCCTGATCTTCTGATTTCAACGGGGGCCGTATCAAAAGGGGATTTTGATTTTATTCCATCGGTCTTAAAAGAAATGGGCGCCACTTTGATATTCCATGGGGTGTCGATCCGTCCTGGAAAACCCATCTTTGTAGCGACCCTTGAAAAAACGGTGTTTGTGGGACTTCCTGGAAACCCAATTTCTTCAGCTGTCGGGTATTATTTTTTTATCCAACCCTTCATCCATGCCTGTCTTGGAAGAAAGGCACCCCCACCGCTAACGGCTAAGCTGAACACCCCTGTGAAAAAAAAACAAGGGTTGAAACAGTTTTTTAAAGCCCAGGCTTTCGTTAATGCTGAGGCGGTCCTTTGTGCTGACATTTTACCTGGACAAGAGTCTTCCAAGGTTAAGCCACTCATCAAAGCCAACGCTTGGGTTATTTTGAATGAAGAAACAACCTCGGCGGAAGTAGGACATCCAGTCCAACTTGTTTTAACAGGAGCACTCCATCATGCCACATGAATCAACATACGTCATTCAGCTCTTTGGCGGCCTGCGTCAGTATAGTTCCCTCAATCCCATCACTTTAGCCGCCTTTCCTGGCGATACGGTTCAAGACATCAAAACCAGGTGGCTCCATCACTGTGAAGAAACAATCCCTGATTTTGATGGGCAAACGTTAATTGAAAGTGCCGTCCTTGCCAATGAAACCCGTATTTTTTCGGTGACGGAGCCCATCCAATCCAATGAAGTGTTGGCCTTTTTACCCCCTGTGTGTGGAGGTTAGTCATGAACGATCTCATCATCACCAGAGTATACGAAACCCCTTTATCCATCAGTGAAGCCGTTCATGCGGTGCAAGATCCAAAATTTGGCGCCCTCGACTTGTTTGTCGGCTCTGTGCGATCCATGAATCTCGGCCGATCTGTGATGAGTGTGCACTATGACCTATTTGAACCTCTCACCTTACAGATCTTTCAATCTATCTGCCAAGAGACGGGCACGCAATACCACGATCCCTTAGCAATCTACTTGGCTCATTTTAAGGGAAAACTCCCTGTGGGTGGTTTGAGTGTCATCATTGCGGTCGGCGCACCCCATAGACATGAAGCTTTTTGTGCTTGTCGAGACATTTTGGAAACCCTGAAGAAACGTGCCCCCATTTGGAAACAAGAACACTACACCGATGGCTGCAGCGAATGGGTTCAAGGACATGCCTTATGTCAACATCAGGAACACACCAATGTCTAGACTCCTCTACACCGCTGTGATTTTAGCCGGTGGCCAGTCCTCTCGGATGGGCACGCCTAAAGCATGGCTTTCTCACCCTCAGGGTCGACTCATCGATTTTATTGCAAAAAAGTGTGGGGAATGTGATCTGAAAATATATGTCAGCGGACAAGTTTCTCCTTATGATTGCATTCCAGATCAAATCCCAAACCAGGGTCCCTTGGGCGGGATCATGAGTGCTGTGAGCTATCTTAAATCCAAAGGGATCCAAGCAGCCCTTTTTGTGCCTGTAGATCTCCCCTATCTAACCCACAGTGCACTTCTCCCACTCATTGAACTCAAAGAGAACGACGATGCCATCTGTTATCAAAGCAGCCCTTTGCCGATGGCTTTGCACTTTACCCCTCAAACTTGTCTTCAATTAACAAACCCCTCGAAAAGTCTTTCTGTACATGGTTTTCTTAACACATTAAAAACCCGCACGCTATTGCCAACCCCGGCACAGACAACTGCCATACAAAGCACAAACACGCCCCTTGAATGGCAAACTTTTAAAACACTTCAGCTACAGAAGAGATAAATCCATCATGTTAAACAACGACCATCAAAGATATGCAAGACATCTCGTCTTACCCGAAATTGGCATCCAAGGACAACAGCGATTGAAAGAGTCCCGTGTCTTATGTGTCGGCGCAGGTGGGCTCGGATCACCCGCTTTATTGTATTTGGCAGCGGCGGGCGTCGGCACCCTTGGGATCATGGATGATGACAGAGTCGAACTCTCCAATTTGCAACGTCAAGTCTTGTTCGCGACAAGCGATGTGAGTCTTAAAAAAGTTGAGGCTGCTCGCACACACTTATTGGCTTTGAATCCACACCTCAATATCATTGCTATCGATCACAACCTAACACGCCATAATGCCATTGAAACCATTGAGGCCTATGACTTGGTGTTAGACTGCACGGACAACTTTACTTCGCGTTACCTTATCAACGATGCCTGTGTCACACTCAATAAACCGATGGTCTACGCAAGCATCTTACGATTTGAAGGGCAATGTGGTGTTTTTTGGGCACCAAAGGGTCCTTGCTACCGTTGTCTCTATCCAAAGCCCCCTAAAAATGAAGGCGCCATGAATTGCCAAAATGCGGGGGTAGTAGGGGCTCTAGCGGGCATATTGGGAAGCATACAAGCCATGGAGGCCATAAAGTGTCTTTTGCATCAAGGAGAACCACTTATTGGACGCTTATTACTGGTCGATGCCCTCAGCATGCGCTTTAAGGATTACAACATTCCTAAACACCCAGATTGCCCTTTGTGTGTTCATAAGAAATCATTCGATACCTTAGATCGATTTGAACATCACTGCTCGGCTGTACTCCCATTCCAATGGATTTCAGTACAGGCATTACAACAATTACAACAAGGTGACTCCCATTTCCTCCTTTTAGACGTCCGAGATCCCTACGAATATGAGATTTGTAACTTAGGAGGACGCTTGATCCCTCTCGCACAATTACAAGACCACCTGTCGGAATTGGATGCCAACCAACACGTGATCATTCATTGTAAAGGTTGTCTACGAAGTCAGAAAGCCGCGACCCTCCTCATCAAACATGGATTTCATAATGTCAGCATCTTGACTGGCGGGATTCTCGCCTGGATGGATGCCATTGATCCCACGATGAATCGGTACTAAGGATCCTTGTGCTACACAATAGCCCTATTTTGCTAGAGCACGAATCTACATGAAAGCTTTCACGGCCCCTACCATTTCTGCAAAGCATCGACTGGCTGCATTTCTGGTTGATCTTTCCGAACGAGTTCCCTCAAACCAGGCAGAACACGTGCTGTTACCCATGTCACAACAAGACATTGGGCATTATTTAAATTTAACTGCTGAAACAATTAATCGCCTATTTTCACAATTCCAGAAACAAAGACTCATCCGTATCGAGCGCAAAAAAATTGTTCTTTTGCCAAAAAGAAACCCTACAAAGCATGGCATCAGGGGAATAAATGTGTTCTCGCAATATTGCATATATGTATCTTCTGAGGTATAAAATGCCTTTCTTTATTTTTCACCCATTTGGGTCTGTTGACACAACTATT
>JAPLRK010000041.1 GCA_026399195.1 Legionellales bacterium | reverse complement strand
TCACTCTCATCAACACTATGAGCAATAAACGTTTAGATACGGATGGTGTGAAAGAAAAATTCGGGGTGATGCCCAATCAAATCATCGATTATTTGACGTTGATGGGTGATACTTCCGATAACATCCCTGGCGTCCCTCAATGTGGTCCAAAAACAGCTGCAAAATGGCTCGGTCATTATCAAACACTGGATAACTTAGTTGCTCATGCCCATGAGATCGGAGGAAAAATTGGTGACAATTTGCGGGAGAGCCTGGCCATTCTTCCCTTGTCAAAACGATTGGTGACCATCAAAACGGATGTGTTATTACCTCTCACGCTATCTTCTCTCACACTGCAGCCAGCCCATGATGAAGAGATGGTTTCTCTTACCCGGGAGCTTGAATTTAAATCATGGCTCGCCGACTTATTGAAACAAAGTGAACTCACTCCTAAACAGCCTGAGCTTGAAGATCATCAGGCGCTTGATTTTGAGCTTATCAGTACGGATACACAGTGGCGTGCTTATCTCCAGAAACTCGCCATGTGTACCTTGTTTTGTGTGGATACAGAAACCACTTCTTTGGATATCATCGATGCTGAGATCGTCGGGATAGCGATGGCGATTGATGCAATGCATCCGGTTTATATTCCCCTTGCTCATGATGAGGCGAGTCCACAATTAGAAAGAGAAAGGGTCTTGGCTGACCTCAAGCCTATTCTTGCGCAGGCGAGCATTGAGAAAATAGGTCAAAATTTAAAATATGATTATCATATGTTTAAAAACCACGGGATAACCTTAGCGGGCATTGCCTACGATACCATGCTTGAATCTTATCTACTGAACAGCAGTGCGGGGCGGCATGATATGGATTCCTTGGCCTTGAGGTATTTAGGTCATAAAACCATACACTTTGAAGATGTTGCTGGCAGTGGGGCGAAACAACTGCGTTTCAATCAAATTCCCATTGAAAAAGCAGCGCCTTATGCCGCTGAAGATGCGAGCATCACTTATCGGCTACATTCCGCGTTATATCCTCTGATGGATGAGTCTTTACGCCGTGTCTTCCATGAAATAGAAATGCCGTTGGTGCCTGTGCTTGCGAACATGGAGCGATATGGGGTTTTGATAGATAAAGACGTCCTTCTCAAACATGGGGAACGTTTGAAAGCACGAATTTCAAGCCTTCAGGCGGAGGCATTACAATTGGCGGGGAAGGATTTTAACTTAAATTCACCCAAGCAGTTGCTTGAGATTTTATATACGGATTTGCAGTTGCCTATCCTTTCTAAAACGCCCAAGGGCCAGCCCTCTACTGCCGAAGCTGTGCTGCAAGAGCTGGCGTATGAACACCGATTTCCGGCAGTGATTCTGGAATATCGAGGGTTGAGCAAACTGGTTTCAACTTATATCGATGCTTTGCCTAGAAAGGTAAATTCCAAAACAGGGCGTGTGCATACGTCATACAATCAAACTGTGGCGGCAACAGGTCGTCTATCTTCAAGTGATCCTAATTTACAAAACATTCCTGTTCGAAGTGAGGAAGGGCGTTTGATTCGCAAAGCCTTTGTTGCCCCTAAAGACCATGTTTTATTAGCGGCTGATTATTCACAGATAGAGTTACGTATCATGGCGCATTTATCACAGGACGCGAATCTGAAAAAAGCGTTTGCGAATGGATGGGATATTCATGCAGCAACTGCCAGTGAATTGTTCTCGGTGCCCATAGAGGACGTCACGAGCGAGCATCGTCGGCGTGCCAAGGCAGTTAATTTTGGTTTGATTTATGGCATGTCTGCGTTTGGTTTGGCGAAGCAGTTGGGTGTGGGACGACAAGATGCGCAGCTTTATATCGATACTTATTTTGAACGCTATCCTGGTGTGTTGAATTACATGGAACAGACGCGAAAACAGGCGCATGAACAGGGGTATGTTGAAACCCTTTTCGGTCGACGTCTGTACTTGCCGGAAATTAATGCCCGACAAATTCAGCGCCAAAAAGCCGCTGAGCGGATGGCCATCAATGCGCCTATGCAAGGCACTGCTGCTGATATCATCAAGAAAACAATGATTGCGATCGCTGCATGCCTTTCCAAACAAAGTACCCCTGATATCACCATGACAATGCAAGTGCATGATGAGTTGGTGTTTGAAGTACGTGAATCGGTTATCGAAATGGCCACGCAATCTATTCGAAATTTGATGGAGCATACGGTAGAATTATCTGTGCCTTTGGTGGTTTCTATCGGAGTTGGGCAAGACTGGGATGCGGCCCATTAACGGAATAAGGAAAGATGATGTGTAGACTCGTTGCTTATCTGGGGCAAAATGTGCTCTTGGAAGATGTGCTGGTGAGGCCCATTAATTCGATTGTCACGCAGAGCTTGCATGCGCGTGAAACGAGATTGCCCACCAACGGGGATGGTTTTGGTTTGGGCTGGTATGCGCCTGAGATAAGCTTGGAACCTGCCTTGTTTAAGTCGATATATCCCGCATGGAATGATGAGAATTTGTTGCATTTGACGGCTAAAATCAAGTCACCCGCTTTTTTCGCGCATGTACGCGCAGCCAGCGCTGGGGGTGTGACACATTATAATTGCCACCCATTCAATCACGGCCGGTGGATGTTGATGCACAATGGCGAAATTTCCAGTTTTTTAGAGATTAAACGACATCTCAGACGTTTGTTAGATGATGATATGTATCAGTGGATCAAAGGTGAAACAGACTCAGAACACCTGTTTGCCTTGTTTTTACAGATGAGTAAGGGCTATGATCTGTCACATGTTGAGGTGGTTTCTGAGAGACTTTTGGCTACTTTCGAGCAGATTAATCTATTGATCAACGAATATGCAAAGGCTGGTCCTTCTTATTACAATATTTGTTTGACCGATGGACAACAATTGGTGGCCACGCGTTATTGTACCGATCGGGTGATCACCCCAGAAACCATGCATTATGCCATAGGTCGCGGTTTTATTGAGAAAGACAAACATTTTCATATGTTGCCCAAGGCCGAGGGGGCATTAAGCCTTCTGGTTGCCTCCGAAAGACTGACCAACTTTGAGTCTGAGTGGAAAGATGTGCCGGCTAATCATTTGATGATGGTGAATCGTGATAAGCAAATAGAGATGCTGGCTTTATGAACCCTAAGGAAAAATCATGCCTTCTTTTGATATTGTATCTGAAGTGAATGTGGTTGAATTGCGACATGCCGTTGACAATGCCATCCGTGAAGTGACCACGCGATTTGATTTTCGAGAGGTGGTTGCAAGCATTGAGTTAGCTGATTTATCCGTCACCTTAAAATCAGAATCACCGTTTCAAGTCCGACAGCTCGAGGACTTATTCCGGAATCAGTGCACCAAACGCGGCGTCAGTTCCTCAGGTGTTGATATGGAAGAAGAGCCCGTTCACAGCGGTAGGACCTTTTCATTGACGATGACCTTTAAGCAAGGCATCGATCAACCTGTGGCTAAAGAGATCGTGAAGCTCATCAAAGAAAACAAGCTCAAAGTACAAGCTTCCATTCAAGGGGAAAAGATCCGTGTCAGTGGCAATAAACGAGATGATTTACAAACCTGTATGGCTCTGTTGAAAAAATCAGACATCGAGCTGCCTTTGCAGTTTGATAATTTTCGTGATTAAGGGCCTGTTATTTAAATCAAATATGGTCTAATATTAATCATATGGGCAATGATTAGTCCAGCTGAACCAAAATACAATGAAAAATCAGGAGATGGGTTTGAAGTGTTGTGTGTATACCGAACGATAGGGAACCTAATGCATTTCATAAATCCCCACAATGTATCCAGTTTTCGGCTCAGGTTTTAGATAATCATTGCCCGTATCTCTTTTTACTTACTTGACTTATTGTACTCAGGCTTGAATCCCGTTAAAATGCTAAAAATTTACGCGATTCAAGGGCGGTGCTTTGTGAAGTTTGGGTTGTTCTTGATTTTTTTTGTGTCATTCGCTGAAGCATATCAACTGCCAGTTACCTTAGGTGATTCAACCGTGATCATCTCTAAAATTCATCATGGTCCGGGCAAGTCGTTTGTTCATCTCCATCAAAATGAGGCCACCGCTTTGAAAGCGGCTCTTTCTGTGGTTCATTCCGAAGGGGGGAGTGTGCTGACTTTGGTGCATTCTGGTGAGCGAAATATTGTTTTCCATTTGGAAAATAACCGTTATGAGTTTGATCCCAATCGGATTTTCACCGACGTTGGAATTAAAAAAACGCTCACTCAGTTTGGAAGCTATTCGCTACAGGCGCATGCTGAAGTGAAAAAGCTCAGCACCAAGATTAAGACGATGTTGCCTGAGGGTAAGATCATTGCGGTGCATAATAATCAATCCTATTCTCTAAAAAACTACTTTCCAGGTCAAGATTTGGCTCTCGATGCGAAAGCTTTGAAGGTGAACGATGCAAGCCATTATCGTAATTTTTATTTGGTGACGCAATCGGCGGATTATTTGCGGTTAAAAAAAATGAGGTTTAACAGTATATTGCAGGCAGGGAGTGCTAGTGATGACGGCTCCTTATCCGTGTATTTGATGGGGAGAACGTATGTGAATGTAGAAGCGGGGTATGATCAATTGGCCGCCCAAATTCACATGTTAAAATATGCCTAATCCTTCCAGTCGGGTAGATTTGCCTGGTATTTCAAACGGGGAAAGGAATCCGATTCCTGTAACTCGTTAAATGCCATAAATGGACACAAGCTATCGCTGCGACACATTGTGGCATTACACAACCTCGTTTGAATGATCTGCTACGTGGTGTCTCATGAGATTGGTTTTGTTACGATTATCAACAAGTTTAACGCCACCATCTCATTAATAAATTGCGTAACATCTTTAGCGCACTTTTAGTTTCTATTTTTCAAGCATAGATTCAATTTTTAAATATTTATACATTATTATAGAAACGAACCAACAGAACATAAAAAGTACTATGATAGCGTATCCCAAATAATTCATATTGCCATTAAAACCTCGAACAGTGTCCCAAATAACCCCTTTTGCTTCAAATTGATCAGCTACGAGATTTATTGCCTCCAGACCTCCAATAAATAAAGCCACAACAATTGAAACAAAGGTTATGGTCAAATTATAATATAATTTCCGTATGGGCTTCATAAAAGCCCAGCCATATGCACCAAGCATTATCATACAATCGGTGGTGTCGATAAGCGTCATTCCGGCTGTGAAAAGCGCAGGAAATACCAATATCGTCAAAGACGTAACACCATTCATTGTCTGTGATGCGGCAATGCCCAATAGCGCAATTTCTGTTGCCGTGTCAAAACCAATACCAAATAGGAAGCCCACAAAATACATTTGCCAACTTTTTGTCACCAATTCAAAAAAGGTACGAAAGTATCGCGCTAAAAAACCTCGATGAGTGATTAATTCATCCATATCTTCTTCATGGTAATTTTTACCTCGTCGTACATCTTGAAGTGTTCGCCATATAGAAAAAAAAATGAATAGGTTAATGATGGCAATAAGGCATAAAAATGAAGCGGAGATTAACGTGCCAACCACTGTTGCCGTCTGCTGCCATTTGAATAAAGCGCTGTGCATCAACGTGGATGTCACCATTGCAACAAAAATAGTTGCAATAATCACGACAGTTGAGTGACCCAGAGAAAAAAAGAAACCCAAGGAAATCGGCTTCTTGCCTTCTTGCATTAATTTCCGGGTGACATTATCAATGGCGGCAATATGATCAGCATCCACAGCATGGCGTAACCCAAAGGTATACGCGAGCACAGCGGTACTGAACAAAAACGGATGGCCATGCAACGCAACAAATGCCCACAACCAGACAAGCACCGTATAAACCAGGAGTATGCTATATAACAAAATTGATTTTTTTCGAATGCCATCACATTCGTCATTGAATAAATAAGAGATGCTCTGCCGCATAGTCATAGTATGCAGTCTTTTGTGGCTTCAAATTCATTTTCGTGCATTTTTGCCATTGGCTTTCTGTTTTTTTATGGGGATGTTTTTGTGAAATAAGCATACAAGTCATCGTAACCACCAATATGGTTACCATCAATAAAAATTTGGGGGACAGTGCGTCGTCCGCTAAGTATTATCATTTTATCACGTTCCGTCTCATCACCCCTCTATTTTCCAATACAAAAGCTTGAAAAAATTCTACCCAGCAGATCATCTGAACTGAATTCGCCCGTGATGTCGCAGAGGACTTTGTGTGCCAAGCGTAAATCTTCAGCGAGCAGTTCTCCTGCTCGATGCTCCGTCAGTTGATGCATGCCCACCGTTAATAATCGCTTGCTTTCATCTAGGGCCTCTAGATGTCGTCTGCGGGCTAGAAATTGACCCTCTGTCGGTTGGTAGCCTACGAGTTGCTTTATTTTCTCTTTTAAAAGGGGCATGCCCTCGCCGGTTAGGGCGGATAAATAGAGGGTGCTTTCCAAACTTTCAGAAGGCTTGTTCTTTTGATCGATTTTATTGAAGACTCGAAGTATGGGGACGTGAGGGGGAATTTGTGCTTGGATCTCCTCATATAATAGGTTGCCATCTTCGGCATGGCAGACATCGACCACCATCAGCAAACAATCGGCACGCCTCACTTCATCCCAGGCTCGTTTGATCCCTTCTTTTTCAATGTCATCCGTGCTTTCGCGTAATCCCGCGGTGTCGATGATATGGACAGGTAGATCATCGAGTAAGATGTGTTCTCGCATAACATCTCGTGTCGTGCCGGGAACTGGGGTGACGATGGCCACATCACGTTTTGCCATGGCATTGATCAAAGTTGATTTTCCAGCATTGGGTCTTCCGGCGATGACGACCGATATCCCTTCTCTCAAAAGGGCGCCTTGACCCGCTTCAGCACGGATTTGGCTTAAATCTGAAAGGATTTGTTGAAGTTTCGAAAAGACATGTCCGTCGCTTAAAAAATCGATCTCTTCTTCAGGAAAATCAATTGCAGCCTCAACATATAAGCGCAATTGAATGAGATGTTCATTGAGCGCATGAATGCGTTTTGAAAAATCTCCTTGGAGGGATCGCAAAGCCATTCTGGCAGCCGTTCGAGAGCTTGCCTGTATGAGATCTGCAATCGCTTCTGCCTCTACCAAATCGATTTTATCATTTAGAAAAGCGCGCTCTGAGAATTCGCCTGGGCGAGCCAATCGTGCGCCTAGCTGAACACAGGTTGTCAATAAGATGTCTTGCACTATCGGTGAGCCATGACTGTGCAACTCAACAATATCCTCACCGGTAAAGGAGTGCGGGGCTTTAAAGTAAAGAAGTAAGCCTTGATCAATCAACTCGCCATTGTTCTCATAAAAGGAACCATGATGAACCGTGCGGGGGGTGATGATCTCTTTTCTAGTCAACTGCTGGCCAATGGAGAAAGAGGTAAGCCCTGAAAGTCTGATGATGCCTACTCCGCCCTGACCGGGCGGGGTAGCAATGGCTACGATGGTCTCCATGGTTCGATCATTGAGCCGTGATGATTTTGCAAGTTTTGTCATCACTGTATTTTCTGGTGATGTACCACTGCTGCAATATAGAGAGTGAATTGTTCACAATCCAATATAACACCAGGCCTGCGGGAAAATTCCAAAAAAGCCCGGTGAATAAAATAGGTAGAAACATCATGACCTTCGCTTGCATCGGATCGGGTGGTGCAGGGTTTAGCCTTTGTTGAATCAGCATGGTACCGCCCATAATAATGGGTAAGATATGGTAAGGATCAGCCATGGCTAAGTCTTTCAACCAGAACATAAATGGGGCTTGTCTTAACTCGACACTTTCCAATAAAACCCAATACAAGGCAATGAACACAGGGATTTGGATCACAATCGGTAAACAACCTCCGAGAGGATTGACCTTCTCTTCTTTATAAAGTGCCATGGTGGCTTGACTGATTTTGGCTTTATCATCACCATAACGCTCACGCAAAGCCAGGAGTTTAGGCTGTAATTTACGCATTCCTGCCATGGATTTATAGCTGGTGGCAGATAATCGGTAAAAGGCGAGTTTGATGAGGACCGTGACCAAGACAATCGACCATCCCCAATTGCCCACAACGGAATATATCGCTTTCATCAAGGAGAAGAGTAAAGAGGAAAGAAACCATAACCATCCATAATCGACGGTTAAATCAAGCCCCGGGGCTATGGATTTTAATACACTCGTGATTTCAGGCCCCAAATAGAGCTTGGCACTGATGGTTGCTTTTTGCTGTGGTGCTAAGACGATGGGTTGACTGACTGCTCCAATGGTGTAATCCCCATCAACAGCTCGAGTATAGAAATTGTTTTTTGCATTCTGCTCTGGCACCCAAGCACTGAGAAAATAGTGCTGTTGCATGGCTATCCATCCGCCATCAGCATTAATGTTTAAATTGGATTTGCTCATGTTGGCAAAATTGATTTTTTGATAACGATGGACCCCAGGTTCCGAATAAGAGGCTCCCGTGAAGGAACCTACATGAAACATGCTGGATTTATCCTCATTGGGTGAACTGCGCAAAAATTGCGTATTCATATAGCCCTTCCACGGGGCCTGACCGTTGTTTTCAAGGACATAACGGACATCGATGAGATAGCTGCCCTTTGTGAAGTGAAACTCTTTAAGGATAGTGACCCCTTCAGCATTTTGACCGGTTAAGGTCACAACCCACGGCGTCTTTTCATCTGTAAATTGAACATTAAGCTGTGCCGTTTTGTAATGGCCATCCGCATTTTCTATGTTTTTGTCTTTGACCACGAATAAGTTGCTGTTGGCAACATAGCGCTCCTCGTTTGAGTTTTGTAATAACGTGAAGGGCGTATCTTTCTCATCCACTTGCTGAGGATAATCTAAAAGTTTCGCGTTGATGATATCGCCATGTTGTAAATCGATCGCGAGATCTAGAACATCAGTTTTGACCTGAATGGCTTCAGATGAGCCAACAACAGGATTTTTCTTGGGCTCCGTCAATGCGGTGGTCGTTGATTCCTGTTGAATCATATGATTTGGCATCGAAGGTTCAGTAGATGCCGTTTCTACTGTAGAAACATGTTGAGCAGATGCACGCGGATAATCCGCTTGCCAAGCCATCCAAACATTGTATGCCACCAAAGTGAGGGCTGCATATAAAATAACTCGTCGAATATCCATTAGGGTTTCTCTTGGGTTGGTGATACAGGGTCAAAGCCACCTTCCGAGAAAGGATGGCATCGTAGCAATCGTCGGGTGGCCATCCACAATCCTTTGATGATCCCATGTGTTTCGATGGCCAATATCGCATATTGGGAACAGCTGGGATAAAAACGGCAACAAGATCTGATGAAAGGACTGATCACATATTGATAGGATCGAATGGGTACACACATCATTTTTCGCATAATTTGTCCCATAATGGCCCCAATTTGTCCAAGATCGCATGATTCTGTTTTTCGGAAACCCCTTTTTTTGCCAAAACGATCAAGTCAAAGGCGGGCAAACGGTGTTGACGAAAAGTTTCTCTCATAAGTCGTTTCAAACGGTTTCTATCGTGCGCTTTGGCGACCATTTTTTTTGAAATGGCCAAACCCAGACGAGCATGACCCAGGGCGTTTGCACGATATAAGACAATAAAATCAGAGTTGACCCATCTTTGTGCATCAGAAAAAACGACATCATAGTCACTTTTTTTTAAAAGACGCCGGGACTTATCAAAACAGAACACACCTATGCAGACAGCCGTTTTCGGCCCTTAGCACGTCGGCGCTGAAGCACCAAACGACCTGCACGAGTGGCCATACGCTGACGAAAACCGTGATCTCGTTTGCGCTTGAGGTTACTGGGTTGGAAGGTACGTTTCATAATCAACCTGCTATAATATTTTTAGAGTGGGACATGATAAGAAAATTTACACGCGCTGTCAAATTTTAAAAAAATTGATTCATGCACAGTCCCTAAGGATTAAAAATCTCTAACTTCAAATCTTTAATGTTTTTAAAATGTTTCTTATTACTGGTGACGAGTACCATGTTATTTTCAACAGCGCTGGCGGCTATAATAGCATCACCCGTTCGAATGCCCGTTGCCAAGGAGTATTCTTCAATATAAATAGAAGCTCTATGACCAATGTTTTCGGTGAAAGGCATCATTTCAAAGCCATAGTCAAACAAGAAAGATCGAGTCATCTCTTGCTGGTGTTTTGATTGTGGGCATTGTAATAATTCCATATACGTCTGAATGGATATCGTTCTATCCATCGTACGATTCAGAAGGTCGGCGGCTTTTGTATTTGCTCTTTGTATCCAGATCAAAATATCCGTATCAAATATCATCGTTATAGCGCCCACCACGCAGCTGCTGCATCACGTCTTCTACAGATAACTCGTTATGGGCTGCCATTCCAAAAAAAGGATGATCTTGCACCTTCTCAGGTGATTCATTTTTTGTAGGAGTAATAACCCCTATTTTTTTTCTATGATAAAGAATCTCCACAGATTCATTTCGATCAAGTGCCTTTATGACATCATGCATATGATATCTGAGGTCAACTATAGATGCTTTCATGGGGAACGGCTCGCTTGAATATGTATGGTTTCATTATACATAAACCAACCGCCTTAAGCAAACGGATTGGCCCTATAACCAATACACAAACACAAACAAGAACAACCAAACAACATCCACAAAGTGCCAGTACCAGGCAACTCCCTCGAAAGCAAAATGTCGTTCAGGGGTAAAGTGTCCACAGAGCGATCGGATCAAGATGACCGTCAACATGATGGTGCCAATGGTCACGTGTAAGCCGTGAAAGCCAGTAAGCATGAAAAACGTGGTGCCGTAAATCCCTGCATCTAACGTTAAATTCATGTGTTTATAGGCATCGTGATACTCGTTGGCTTGTAACAGCAAGAAACTGACACCAAGTGCTATCGTTAAAGCCAAACCTATTTCTAATTGACGCCGCTTGTTTAATTTTAACGCCCAATGAGCCCAAGTGACTGTAACGCCGGAAGTTAATAAAACAACCGTGTTAATGGCCGCTAATCCCCAAGCTGCCATGCCCTCATGAGCACCAACAAATATTTGGTTGTTCGGGTTCACCAACAGCGGCCAGGTGGATTGAAAATTGGGCCAGAGGGTGATGTGAGTGATGGGGTGAATATCTCCTCCCATCAAAGGGATGGTCCATAAACGCGTATAGAATAATGCCCCAAAAAAAGCGCCAAAGAAGCACACTTCAGAAAAAATAAACCAGACCATGGCCCAACGATACGTTTTATCGACCTGAAGATCATAGAGCCCCTTTTGATTCTCATGAATAACCTGACCAAACCATCCAAACATCATGATGAAGAGAATCAGCAGACCCACAGAGAAAACATGAGGACCATACCAATCGGTGTGTAACCAACACGCCGCACCAACCAACGTTGTGGTTAAGCCAATCGAGCCCACAAGTGGCCAATAGCTGGGTTTAGGGATGTAATATGTGCCGTGGGCGCTCATAGTGAAAGTCTCCTTTGTCCTTATTTGTGACATCGAACAAGGCATAAGCCAAGGTGATGGTCTTTACGTTAGCGGGCAACTCAGGATCGAGATGAAATAACAATGGCATATCCATTGCCTCATGCCCATTTAACGACTGCTGCGTAAAACAAAAACATTCCGTTTTTTTCAAATATTTGGCCGCAATCCCAGGCGTTATACTGGGAATGGCCTGAACCGTCATGCGGTGATCAGTGGTGTTCTCCGCATAAAAAGCAAGTCTGGCCATCTCGCCTGGGTGTATCTTAATTTTCCGGGTTTTGGGATAAAAGGCCCAAGGAACGCCGCCACTGAGGGTGGCGACAAACTCAACAGTGACCAAACGTTCTTGAATATTCGCTTTATTTTCAACGAATGCCACCGGCTCTGGATTGGTTTTGCCATTGATGCTCAACGCTTTGCATAAGCTGTTATATATGGGAACCAACGCAAACCCAAAACCAAACATTCCCAGCACAAGAATCGTGAGCATCACCAATAACCGAGCATGATCCCTCTTTTCAGCCATATCAAATCACGTCAGGAGGTGTTGTGAAGCTGTGGTAGGGCGGGGGCGATGATAACGTCCATTCTAGCCCGTGTGATCCTTCCCAAACCCGCCCGTCTACTTTTTTACCATGACGGATAGTGGCTAACACATTGTATAAGAAAATCAATTGTGAGAAGCCAAAGATGAACGCGCCAATCGTACAGATCATATTAAAATTAGTGAATTGCAAGGCATAGTCAGGAATTCGACGCGGCATACCAGCAAGACCTAAGAAGTGCATAGGAAAAAAAACAATATTGACAGAGATGACAGACAACCAGAAATGCCATTTCCCCAATCGCTCGTTGTACATATGCCCAGTCCATTTTGGGATCCAGTAGTATGTGGCCGCCATCAAAGCAAAAATAGCACCCGGGACCAAGACATAATGAAAGTGGCCTACCACAAAATAGGTGTCTTGATATTGATAGTCAGCAGGCACCAAGGCGAGCATCAATCCTGTGAAGCCACCAATGGAAAACAAAAGGACGAAAGCAATGGCAAAAAGCATGGGCGTTTCAAAAGTCATGGAGCCCCGAAACATCGTTCCAACCCAGTTGAATATTTTAATGCCGGTCGGGACTGCAATCAACATCGTGGTATACATGAAAAAGAGCTCGGCGCCCAAAGGAACCCCTGTCGTGAACATGTGATGTACCCAAACGGTGAAGGATAACACGGCAATACTGATGATGGCATAAACCATAAAATGGTAGCCAAACAAAGGTTTGCGGGCAAAGGTTGGGATGATTTCTGAAATCACGCCAAAAGCTGGCAACACAAGAACATAGACCTCAGGGTGTCCAAAAAACCAGAACACATGTTGAAACAAGATGGGGTCACCACCACCCGCTGCCTCAAAAAAACTTGTGCCAAAATGTCTGTCCGCCAACATCATCGTGACGGCTCCCGCTAAAACCGGCATGATGGCAATCAATAAAAACGCGGTGATAAGCCAGCTCCAAACAAAGACAGGCATTTTCATCATGGTCATGCCAGGTGCTCGCATGTTGAGAATGGTGGCAATGATATTGATAGAACCCATGATAGATGAAAGTCCCATCATATGGATGGCAAAAATCATGAAATCAGTGCTCGGAGGCGCGAATTTGGTAGATAACGGTGCGTACATCGTCCAACCAAAATTAGGGCCACCACCACTATGAAATATCGTTGACCCGAGCAGAACCATAGCAAAGGGTAAAATCCAGAAACTCCAGTTGTTGAGCCTAGGTAGAGCCATATCCGGCGCCCCAATCATCATCGGGATTTGCCAGTTGGCCATGCCAGTGAAGGCTGGCATCACCACACCAAAGAGCATCATGAGCCCGTGAAGTGTCGTCATCTGATTGAAGAAGTTTGGATCAACAAATCGATGGCCAGGTTGAAAAAGCTCCGCGCGAATCACCAAAGCCATACTGCCAGCAATAAAGAAACTAACTAACGCCAGCAACAAGTATAAGGTTCCTATGTCCTTATGGTTGGTAGTAAACAACCAGCGCTTGATGAAGCCGAGAACGCCTTTTCCTTGTTCTGGGCCGTGATCATCATGCTCTGTACCATGCGCTACCGCTTGACTCATTGTAATCCTCCAGCTTGGGCTCGTTTGACGATTGTCGGTGCTTGTACTTCACCACTACGAACTTTGGCCACATCATCAGGTTGAATCAAATCATTCGTGTTATTTCCCCAAGCATTACGCTCGTAGGTGATGACTGCGGCAAGTTCCTCATTGGTGAGCTGATCTTTGAAAGGTTGCATGGCCGTTCCAGGTACCCCGTTTAAGACTAAGGCAATGTGTCTTGCAATGGGTTTCCCAACAGCAACTGAACTGTTTTTAAGCGCCGGATATACGGGTGGAAGTCCCTTACCATTGGCCTGATGACAAGCGGCACAAATCAAATCAAATTTTGCCTTGCCCCTTTCCATCAATTCATCGCGTGCCATGAGCTTTTGAACCACAGGTTTGTCTTTGGCCGCGGCGTATTTGTCCTCAGTTTTGGTTTGCGCATCGACCCACTTGGCAAAGTCCTCGTCACTAACGGCTTGAACCACAATAGGCATGAAACCATGATTGATGCCGCAAAGCTCAGCACATTGACCACGATAGACACCAGGCTTTTCAATGCGAGCCCAGGCTTCGTGCATAAATCCAGGGATAGCGTCTCGTTTAACCCCAAGCTCAGGAACCCACCATGAATGAATCACATCGTTTGAGGTGACCAAAAAACGAATCTTTTTATGCACAGGAACAACCAAAGGCTTGTCCACTTCAAGTAAATACCACTGGCCCTTGGGTTGTTTGTTCTGGATTTGAGTGTAGGGCGTCGACAAGTTACTAAAAAAACTGATCCCTTGATCTAGGTATTGATATTGCCATTTCCATTGATAGCCAACAACCTTAATCGTAACATCTGATTCCGTGCTGTTGTCTAATCGCATCAAGACTTTGGTCGCCGGAATTGCAAGACCCGTGAGGATTAGAAAAGGAATGATGGTCCAAATGATTTCAAGGCGGGTGTTCACATGAAAGGTAGCCGCTGGATATCCCCGAGATTTTCGATGATGAAAAATCGAATAAAACATCACACTAAAAACGATGATAGCGATGATCACGCACATGGTCAGCGAAATCATGTGCAAATCGTACATGTCATGACTCAGAGGGGTAACACCCTTTCGTAGGTTCATTTGCCAGAAGTCGACAGCGGCTTGTGCGAACTGCGTAGGCACCAACATGGCGAGTATCCAAATCATTTTGCCGACATTTAACTTTTTTAACATCCCCATCCCTCTCTTTAATTAATGTCCTGCTTCGCGTAAGAACAAGAAGTTGTGGTTAAAAAGTCACCACAATGTAAAATTACCCTCGGTTTTTGACTGACTGACCATATATTTTATCGCATCGATCACCTCAGCCGTGCTGCAATGTTCACAACCCCCTTGTTTGGGATGATGTGTACCATTCAGTGCGTGCTCAACCAACACATCGATGTTTTGAGCGATCAAAGGTTTCCATGCTTGCTTGTCGCCAGTTTTAGGCGCACCCAATTTACCATCCGCATGACAGATGCTGCAGCTTTCGTTGTAAATGTCCTTGCCGCTAGAAGGGAACTTTTCAGCCCCACCCGCATCAACATCCAGCCACTGTGAACGTGATAAAGATTTATTGAGAATATAATCTAGGGCAGCGATCAGATCGTTGTCCGAACAAGTCACACAAGCACCTTTGACCGGCATGCTGTTGTATCCGTTAATGGTGTGTCGATAAAGACCCGTCAAGCCGCTGGCCTTCAAACGCATGAACCAATTGGCGCCATTGCCAATACGAGGAGCTGACATTTGTCCGTCTTGATGACACATGATGCAGGTGTCTACATAGACCTGTTTACCCCGTTTCAAAGTGGGTTGAAGCTCTGATGGGAGAAGACCCACTGGCTCATCACTGACAACGCTTTTGAGGTAAGTTGCGATGGCTAAGTGGTCATCGTTGCTTAAATAGCTCAAGCTGTTGTGATTCACCTCGGCCATCGGACCGTTGACAGGGCCCGCCATGTTAATCAGCTGCCCTTCTGCAAAAACGTTGGCCACTTCATAACGATTCGCTGAGTGTAATCCATATTTGGTGATGTTAGGTGCCCAGTAACCATCCACAAAACTACCCGTTAAATAGAAGTTGGCTTTGGGGGAGCCTAAAGCATTGAGCGGCGTGTGACACAGGCTACAATGCCCTAGTCCATCTACAATGTATTTGCCACGGTTCCACTGGACGGATTCTGAAGGATCAAATTGGAGATCTGGATTAGAAAAGAAAAACAGTAAGTTCCATCCCCAAATGGTCATCCGCGCACCAGGAAGATTAAAAGGGAAAGGTAAAGCCTTGTTTTGCAGTTCAACGGCAGGTACGCTCATAAAATAGGCATAAAGCGCTTTGGCATCATCATCTGAGATATTCGCAAAATAAACATAAGGAAACACAGGAAAATAATTTCGGCCTTCAGGGCTCCGTCCTTTTTTCATCGCGCGGACGAAATCACTCTCAGTCCAATGACCGATGCCCGTTTTTTTGTCAGGGGTGATGTTTGGGC
>JAPLRK010000066.1:70193-82675 GCA_026399195.1 Legionellales bacterium | reverse complement strand
ATAAGTGGATTAACAAAACAATCGTTGATGAAGCAATCAAAAAGTTTGATATTACGCCAGAACAGATGAAAGAAATCGCCAAACTTGCATTGATGGGAGTTTAAAAAATGTCAAATAAAAGTTTGGGCAGTTATCAGAATATTACTACTAGATAGATCCTGATGACATTTTAAACTCGGCATCACGATAAAATAAGGCCCTTTATTGAAAGGCAAATCATCAATCTTAAGTTTCGTTTTAGGAAGAGGAGACAATTGAGCGGCTAAATTCAAACAGAATTGATTCACCTTATTCGATGGATTTTCGGTGTAAGCCATAGAGGTACGACGAATTCGCTCCCAACGCTTGTCCAAAAGAAGACACAACGCCTGATCAAGTCCCTCAAACGGCGTCTTAGAAAGACAAGCTTCGAGTTCATCGAGGGTCCATTGATTTTCAAAAAGCTCAAGTTGACGCTTGGTTGTCCCCTCCTCTTCCTCTTTCAAACCCTCTCGAATCAAATGAATGCTTTTCAACGCAGATAGAATGTATGGCTTTTTGAGATGCTTCATTAAGTTGGCTCACATGGCGTCTAGAATGGCTTTATATTATACATAGAAATCACAAATAGGGCGAATTTAAAAAAAAAAGGGGGGTTAATCATTTGTTTTTAAAGCATCGGTCAAAGAGATGAAGTGATATCCCTTTTTTTCATACATTTGCAACAAATCCTGTAAAAACAAGCCGTTTAATAAGTTGGTATGAATGAGTAAAATTTGCCGGCCGCGAGGGAGATCACTTTGGTGTTCAGCTTTCAAAGTTTGGGCCCAGACGAAACCCAGATACTCCTTTTTAAGCTTCTCCAAGGACCCCTTATCAAGGTTCTCCCCCATCCGAAGATTGAACTCAAAATCACGACTATCGACAGTGATCGGCGCAATCACATACTGCTCCTTTGCGAGAAAAGCATACACTTTGCGCCTGTTCCACCACCACCTGCCTTGAGCAAGATAGGGATAACGAAAATATTTAGGCGTGCTCATCATGGGCGCAAGAATCTTATCGGCTTTATCAATATCTAGAATATACTCAGGAACCGAAGTATGCCGTAAACTCAAATGGGAGAAAGTATGATTTCCAATACCAAATCCCTGTTGCTTCAATTGCAGCAGTTGGTTTTGTTGTTGACTCGTGTTTAATCTGTTGACAATGACAAAAAACGTGGCAGGAGCTTGATGGTTTTGTAAGGCATCAGCGATGTGTTGATGTACCATTTGGATCTGTTGAGTATTCCCAGAAATAAAAGGAAAATCATCTACAGTAACAGCGATGTCACGTCTTTCTGCAAAACAAGCACTTGCGAGCATGAGAATAGCGTATAATAAAGTTCGCTTGATTTTCATCATTGTTTGATTCTACAACAGATTCTAAGGGCCTAAATATTACCATGACTCGTGTTATTTGAAAATCCAAGTGTTTTTCACTATCAACTTAGGACCGAGCGATGAAGCCAGTTGAAGTTATTATCATCGGGGCCGGTGCTGCAGGCCTTTTCTGTGCAATTGAGGCAGGTTGTCGTGGTCGACGTGTGTTGGTGCTTGATTCTGCAAATAAGGCTGGAAAAAAAATACTCATGTCAGGAGGTGGTCGTTGCAATTTCACTAACCTTTGTGTGGAACCACACCATTTTCTGTCAAACAACCCACACTTTTGTAAGTCAGCCTTAAGTCGCTTTGGTGCTTATGATTTTATCCAATTGGTGAAACGTCACCAGATCCCTTTTCACGAAAAGTCGCATGGACAGTTATTTTGCGACAACAAAGGTGGGGCGATTTTAGCCATGCTATTGAACTAAATCGCTAGAAAAGCAATACCCTCATAATTCTAGCGAAGCTCAGTCTGCGATTTAGTCCAATGTGTCTTTTTGTCAATGCGCGTCATGCTCAGGAGTACATTTTGGCATTTTCTTATTAGCGCACTGACAAAAAGACGCTATTCATTGTCTTGTTGTGAAAAGGCCAAGGTATCGATTCAGTTAAATACGAGCGTCACCCAAGTGAAGCGTGAGGATACGGGCTTTGAGCTTACCCTTCACACAGGTGAACGCATATCTTGTCAATCCTTAGTGGTTGCAACAGGTGGACTTTCAATCCCTTCCCTAGGCGCATCGCCTTATGGCTATCAACTGGCAGCGCAATTTGGCCTGCCTATCATACCCACACGCCCGGGGCTTGTGCCTCTTACCTTACAGCCTGATGATAAAATTCGGTTTTCAAATTTATCGGGGGTATCACTGCCATGTGAGGTGTCTTGCAATCAACAAACATTTGCTTTAGATTTATTATTTACTCACCGGGGCCTAAGTGGGCCAGCTATACTACAAATTTCATCCTATTGGACGCCGGGGGCGGTTTTGACGATAAATTTAGATCCTAACACTAGTTCTGAGCATGACATACCAGCCTTAAAGCGAGAAAAAACACGCATCTCACATTGTTTTTCGAGCACACTTCCAAAGCGAGTGATTCAAACGATGCTGACAGAGAATATGCTAGATGCTGAATTACAGAATCTATCGACAAAGACAATTCAGGATCTCATTCAAAATATCCAACAATGGCAAATAAAGCCCAATGCCACAGAGGGATATCGCACCGCAGAAGTAACCCTGGGTGGCGTAGATACCACATCACTTTCCTCGAAGACCATGGAGGTCAACTCAGTTCCGGGCCTCTATTTTATTGGAGAAGTGCAAGATGTAACGGGATGGTTGGGCGGTTATAACTTTCAATGGGCCTGGTCGTCAGGATGGGCTGCGGGACAAGTCGCTTAAGGAAAGGTATGCCACATCAAAGAACTTCATTTCGTTGGTGGATAGTGGCCTTGTTATTTTTCATTACCTGGGTCAACTACATCGATAGAGCATCCATTGCCTATGCTATTGACGGTATGGCGTTAGCTTTTCACTGGTCTTCTTCTGATATCGGCTTGATTTTGGGTGCGTTTGGGTTGGGCTATGTGGTCACCACACTTTTAGGAGGGATTGCGGCCGATCGTTATGGCGCCAAACGTACCCTTACGCTGTCGGTGTTGTTTTGGGGCATTGCGTCGCTCTTGATGGGCATATCGACGGGATTTTTCATGGTGTTTGTAGCCAGGATTATTTTGGGTGTTGCGGAAGGTCCTAATTTTCCAGCGCTCACACGTACGGTAAGCGATTGGTTATCTGAAGAAGAACGATCCCGGGCGTTGTCTTTCTCATTGGTTTCAGTCCCCCTCGCCTTGGCATTAGGCGGCCCCATTGTGACGCAACTCATCGCGGCTTTTTCCTGGCGTGGGGCTTATTTTATCTTAGCTTTGGTGGCTTTTCTCTGGATCCCCTTCTGGTGGTTTTTATTCAAAGATAACCCTGCCGATTCATCCTTTGTGAATCAAGCAGAATTAGCGCATATTCAAAAGCCAGAGACCATTCCATCAAAAACAATGGGATCCTCACACCCTTGGAAAGTGTTATTGTTTGATAGAACCTTATTGGCCAATAATTGGGCTTTCTTCGTTTTTGGCTATTATTTGTTTTTTTTCATGACTTGGCTCCCTCGCTATCTACACGATCAATATCACCTAGACATGACGCAAATAGGTTTTTATTCTATGGCGCCCTGGCTATGTGCGGCAGGAATGATTTGGGGAGTAGGTGTCCTATCAGATAACGTGTTCAAAAAGACCGGCAATTTACGCCTCGCACGCTCTTATCCCATCATTATCACCCAAGCACTGTCCGCCGCCTGCATCATCCCATTGCTCATGGTCACACAGGTCTTTTGGGCCATGGTCTACGTATCATTAGCCGTTGGCTTCGCAATGAGCGCCAATGCGGTTTTTTACGCGGTGAATATTGATGTAGCAAAGGAGCGCGCAGGAACCGCTCTTGGCATCATGGATGCCGTGTTCGCAGTCGCTGGATTTTTAGCACCTACTCTCACAGGTGTTCTTGTCTCCATCACCGGCCATTACGAAAGCGCGTTTGTGTTATTAACAGGGTTAGCTCTTTCTTCATCGCTGATGACCTGGCACCTACATAACAAGGCTTAGGAGGGTAGACGTTTCACGATCACCCTTCTCCCCTTGAGCTTTCCGTTTTGAAAATATTGGTACGCTTTATCGACTTGATTTTGATGAATCGCCACATAAGAGTAAAGCGCTGTCACATTGATTTTTCCAATGCAATCTCCTGCCACCCCTCCCTCTTTGGTCAACGCCCCCAAGATGTCGCCTGGTCGAATTTTATCTTTTCGCCCAGCATTTAAGCTCAAGGTCACCATCGTAGGTAGGGGCAAATGCGTATGAGACGTGGTTAACTGGCTTAAGTTTCCCCAATCCAGCGGCATTGCCACACCCTGCTCAATAGTCAGAAGACGTGCAATATCAGCAGGTGTTGTCAAAGTGAGAGCCAATCCTTTACTTCCGGCACGTCCCGTACGACCGACACGGTGAATATGAACATCATGCTCGAAGGCCACGTCAAAGTTAATCACCGCGGGCAATTCTTTAATATCAAGACCGCGCGCTGCGACATCCGTTGCTACCAAAATAGAGCAACTTTGATTAGCAAACTGTATCATGGCAAGATCACGAGCAACTTGCTCCATGTCGCCGTTTAACGTCAAAGCGCTAAAGCCTTCTTTACGCAGCATCTCAGTCAAGAGCGTGGTTTGCTCTTTTGTATTACAAAAAATCAGCGTTGAGGCGGGTTGGTAATGCAATAACATGGCTTTTAAAAGGTGGAATTTATTTGAAGGGTGAGTCACTTCATAAAATCGCTGCTGAATATCCAACTCAGGGTTTGTATCTTTAACAACCATGCGCTCAGGATGTTGCATGAATTGACTAGCCAACTGTTTGATTTCTTCTGGAAAGGTTGCTGAAAAGAGAAGGGTTTGGCGCTGTTTTGGACAATACGTGACAACTGCCTTTATCGCATCAAAAAAACCCATGTCCAGCATCCGGTCAGCTTCATCTAGCACCAACCTATCTAACTTATTCAACACCAGAGATTCCTTGCTCAAATGCTTTTGGACGCGTCCTGGTGTTCCAACAATGATATGCGCACCATGACGTAGCGAGTCTAACTGTGGCTTCATGGGCATACCACCTGATAAATTGAGGATTTTAATGTTGGGCATGAGACGTGCAAGCTGTCGCAAAGCCTGGCTGATTTGATCGGCCAGTTCACGCGTTGGGCATAACACTAAGGCTTGTACCGAAAATAAATCAGGCTTTAAGTGATGAAGTAATGACAACCCAAAAGCTGCAGTTTTACCACTACCTGTTTTAGCCTCGGCGATGACATCCCGGCCTTCTAACAAAAAAGGCAAGCTTTGTGCTTGAATGGGCGTCATGCTCTCATAACCTAAGGAGATGAGATTGGTCAATAACGTATCTTTCAGTCCTATGGTTGAAAAAGAGAGCGAAGAAGAAACGGCCATCACGACTGGCATGAAGTCAGAAGGACCATTTTGCTGGGAAGATCGTTTTCAATACACTTTTGTAAATATCGTTTCATTTGACAATTATGACACTTGCTCCGTTATAGTCAACTATTTAAATCGATCAAGGGCTGCATAACATGCCGTGCTTGTTACCACGACAAGCGCTGCGGTGACTGAAAAAAAGCCATATCTTTGCCAGCTATCGCTCACAACTTCTTTCTCTTTATGACGATCACGTCGTTTGTGAGTTTTGGCAGCTCCCCTTCCAGCATATCTATTTTTCCAGCCCCATGAATTGATTTTAACAACCTCATGAACATGATATTCGCCTCTATAGGGATCTGGATATCTTCCATGAAACAAACAACCATCTAAATCAAAAGAACACACGCGCCGCATTCAAGTCCTCCAACAAAGACCACAGTAACGCCCGCACCTCAACTTAATACTGTCATTCAATAGAACATTATGATAGAATATTACCCTTAAATTCGGTTGCTTGTTTTAAGAGGATATAGAATGACCAGTGAACGCAAAGAGCTTCCCCTTCCAGAAGATGTGCTTAGTAAAGTTGTAGGTTTTTTAAATCCAAAAGAAAGAGCACAATTGCGAGCAACAAGCCGCGCTGGCCGTTTGGCCACTCAAATTGAGAACTTAGAAAAAAATGATCTGGAACGTATCTTCCTTGAAAGAAATCCAAAATTATCCCGCCGTCTAGTGGCCAACAAAATAGAATGTTATACCCGTGGATTAGAAGCTGCGCGTTCGACCGCAAAGAAAGAAGGTTTGTGTGCTGATCCACAAAAACTAGGTGATCAAGCCTTTTTAGCTGAAACATTTATGAAATTCTGTACCCGACCAACTTTTCTGCAGTTCTTGGAACTGGGGTGCGAATTATACCCAGATTTTCTTAAAAAAGAACGCTTCAAGGTCGAATATCTCTCCCTACTGAAGCAAGGATCCGCCATCGATATAAAACAACTGATGAGATCTAATTCAGGCGCAAGGGTGCTTGAAAGAGTCATCGCACAAACCCAAATGATCGTTGTTACGGGGGAAGCGATCCTCGAAGAATATCACCTCACTTTATCAACAATTGATCATCAACTCGCAACAACCGAGCGTGAGATAGATGAAACCAGGAAACAATATCGCGAAGCAGAGTCTTTTTTGAGAGAAAAGTCTTCCCCAGAAGCTGGAAAAGCCCTAAAGCAGATCATTTTGGGGCCCCTCAATGACAAAATAATGCTGATTGAGCTTGAATTGTCTCAGATCCGAGCCAGACGTCATCATCAGAAAACCACGATTGAGCGCCTGAAGTCCGAAGTGATTCTTTTCAGAAAAACAATTGATCCCATCGACTTGTTCGATACGGCTGTAAAATTGGCGATAGGTAGGAATACAGCTCAGCCATTAATCGGGATCCGCTCTCTTCTCATTGAACAAGAGCACTTGCCAGAGCTACATAAGCGTTTTGTACGACCTGATCATCTACTGCGAGATCTGTTTTTTGGAATCCCTCAAGAGCTTCTCATATTCATTGCAAGTGAAGAGCCCGAACAAATTTCTGCATTATTGAGAAATGGTTTCAGCCGCTACGGGGACGAAGATCACATCAATGCCACCATTATGCAACGAGCAGATCGGCTGATTGAACTCCATCAAAGCAAAGGTTTTAGCGATAACACTCATATGCATGCTCTATTTTCTGCATGTTTAAATCAACGTGATCTTTACCAAAGTTTTAATTTACTCATTTCAGCTGAACCGTTGTTTATAAAAGCCAAGTATTCTTTTACTGCAGAAGAAATTTACGATATGACACGGATGTTTTGCAAATCGAATCTCGAAAAATTGCAAACTCGCTATGGTTTCAAATATCCTGCAGATACATTAAAACAATACTTTTTGGCGACTGACAAGGAGATCATTGCGACCCATAATACCTGGTTGTACCTTACCGAACAGAAGGAGGTTGATCTAAACAGGGTCATTGATCATGTGCTCATGAATAAGCTCACCGATATCAGAGGAGCTTCTTGGCGTTCAAAAGATTTGATGCTAATGCTTCTCAATAAAGGCGCAACTGTGAGTGATGAAGCTACCTTGCAAAGGATGGTCAATCAAGCCTGGATCGACCCATATTTACAATCATTGCTTTGTTATTTTATCCTAAGAGAGGCCATCCAAGCCGATAGACTTATTTCGGAAGACGAGCGAAATGCTAGATGTCTTCAGTTACAAACTAAGATCAAAGCATTGCCCATTCCTTCATCTATGATTAAAGCTCACCTCGTTTTGATGGAAAAAGCGGAGATTCCTTTTCCCAGTGACCTATTGGATGAGGATAGAGGTGTAGGATTTTACATTGAGACAGATCAACTAAAAAGAATGTTGGCAAGCGGCGATTTTAAGTTAACCAAGGTTTCGTCGGTGGAGAGACTTTTATCGAATCATTCCGGATTAACATGGGACGACATCAAACCTGCGTTAGACAAAGATTCCATTGAGATTCATGCTGATAATATCAACTCACTCATCCATCAGAAGCAGCTAGACATTCTGGAGAAGTTGGCCTGTGAACCTTTGATGTTCAACTTTATAGATGGAGCCTTGCTCGAAACGATAGCTTCTCCAGCCGTTCCAATAGCTCTTTTTTTGAAAGTGGTTGATCTTTTGAAAGATCCTGTCGAGTCTATTGATATGGCCAAAATCATTCAAACACTTGCCCCTCAAGATACAGGTGGGGTGCGACTTTATCAGCTTTGGTTGAAATTATTTACTCTGATGATCTCAAGTGACAGAGAAGAAATATATAGAGACTGGAATAACTTCATTTCTATCGCGATTGAACATAAATCCGAGCCTTCTATGATCACTGCGCTATTGAGAATGGGCGCTCCTCTTCCTAGAACGAAAGTGCTTCTTGAAATGCTTGGATTTCCTTCTCATCAAAATAGCATTTCCAAGGAGTCCGTGATATCGCTCCTAAACCACGCCTGCATTGAAGATCTTGATACACGTCAGAGGGTAGTGCATTGGATGATCAAACAGCGATTTTCTGCACCCTTAATATTGCAATTTGCAAGGTCCCCAGATGATTGGTTACTCCAGAGCGCGCAAAGCGTCCTCCTTTGTTATGAGGCCAGGGATTTTAATGTGGATCTGTTGTTACACCATCTCTATATCGAATGCGTTCCCACGACGGGAGATCCTTTAATATTACTCAACTTAGCCATTTCACACAAAGTATGCTCAGAGACCCTCCGAGAGTTTTTCCAACTTCACGATCCAAAGGGTCGTAATCGATGGGGGACTCCTATCCCCATCAAGTCAAAAACGATTGAAAACGCCGAAACAGCTTATGGAAGGGATCCACACGAACTTGAGGAAATCAAAAGAGTGTTAACGGAATTAAAAGAAGAAGGTGAAAGAGAGCGGGCACGGTTGCAAACCTTTTTTGGTAGAGCAATGTCCTCGACAACAGAGAGCGTTACTGATTTGTCAGAAGAATTTTCATTCAAGAGGTGAAACAGTATAACCCCGGTTGAGGGGAAAAGCGTCTAAAGAAAATCAAGCTGCCGCCATGCTTCGAAAAGAATAATGGCTACAGCATTTGATAGATTCAGGCTGCGGTTGTTTTTTACCATTGGAATCCGAATAGCAGGATAACCGTCCAAAATGTCTTTGGGTAATCCGCGAGTTTCTGGCCCAAACAGTAAGATGTCTTCTGGCTGATAGGCCACTTCTGTATAAGACGTCTGGCATTTTGTAGAACATGCGAAGATTCGCTGGTTTGCATGCTTTTTTTCAAATTCAGGCCAGTTTAGGTAATGTGAGATAGTCGCCCACTCATGATAGTCAAGTCCCGCGCGTCGCATTCGCTTATCGTCCAACCCAAAACCAAGCGGATGAATGAGATGTAATTTCGCACCGCTGTTCGCGCATAGTCGGATGATATTACCTGTATTGGGGGGGATTTCAGGCTGGTAAAGTGCAATATGTAACATCAGCTTTTTCTAGGAAGATGCAAAATGATAAGATAAACCTAGCATGATGACCTGATTATTTAAGCGGGATGACATGCTGTGGTTTGCTGTTAATACCGTTAAAGTGTTTTCAAAGTTTGATGTCAAAACGGCCTCTTGAGCAGTTGCTTGAATATTTCCATAGTAGGAATAAAGATAATCAAGTCGAGCGGTCCATGCTGAACTGATGGCTTGTTCTATTCCAGTTCCAATTTGGAATACTGCAAGACGTACAGATTTTTGCATGGGGGAGCTGATGGAGGTGTTAATGGCTACGATATTTTCTACCAATAATGTTTTTGTGGCCTCTGTGTTCGAGCTTAAATTAACCTTCGCGTAGGAAGCCCCAAGACGCGCGTAGAGTAAGGAGGTAGGGGTTAATAGGATGCCGGGGCGAAAGAAAAGACCTACTTGTACTGGGTTCATGCTGATGTTTGAGCTGGTCGTCTCGGTGCCCTGGATAGTTAACACATCTAAAAAATTCTGAGTTATTCTGGTTGAAGAGCGATTAGCCATGTCGTAGTTAGCATCTGTAACCATCAGCTCTCCACCCAAATATAGTTTATTAAATGACCGGCCATAACCTGCAAAAATAGCGCCCATCACGGACTGATGATTCATTTTGGATTGGGTAGACAGGGGGTTTTCAGAAATAAATAAATCAGCCACACGAAACCCCACATCACTATTGATATTTTGATCAACCGCCACAGACTGAAGCCCAATGGAGCCTCCAAAATAAAGTCCGTTGAATGGCAAAGAGGATAACGGCAGAGCATGTGCGTTTGTAGATAACAGGAATAAAAGACCCAGCAGATAGCAGGATTTGTTTGATTTGTACATAAAGCGCCCTTTTATTAAATCTAAAATAGGATATCAGCATAAACTTGAGGGCTTGAACAATCAATAGGCTCAAGCATGAAGAGAAAAGCGCTGGCGTCAGGCCAATATGACCCAAACTTGTCTGAGACGACTTTACTGAAATGCTTCCGAATAACTTCCTTCCTTATTCCCTTCTCCCCAGACATGGGGAGAAGGTGCCCGCAGGGCTGATGAGGGGATTTCTTGCAAATTATTTGATGAAGTGGTGCACCTACGTGCTTGAAATGCTATAGCAAAGGACGGTCAATCTATACTATCATCGTTACTACTCATAACATCGGTAACCTAAATTGTGTGCGAAGACCTGAATTTTATAAAACACTGCTACTATGGCCGTGGTTGCGTTTACCTGGCAACGTCGTGGGTGGATTGCTCATGACAGGTGATTTTATCTCCAAATTACGCCCCTTTTTTCCAAAATATGCTGTTGCGTCGCAGCATGCATGAACTATCACTTTGCCGCACTGTTCTCGACATCATCAACGACCATGTCTCTGGAACAGATTATAAACAGGTCAAAAAAATCACCTTAGACATCGGCCAGTTAGCTGCGGTTGATCAAGCAGCGCTACGTTTTAGTTTCGATGTAGTGACCAAGGGAACCCTTGCTGAGCATGCTCTTCTGGAGATTATTGAGATAGAAGGAATGGCATTCTGTGACTTCTGTCAAAAAACAGTTAAACTAAAACGGTATGACGACGCATGCCCTAGCTGTGGTCATTTTTCATTAA
This sequence comes from Legionellales bacterium, assembly GCA_026399195.1. Lineage (GTDB taxonomy): Bacteria > Pseudomonadota > Gammaproteobacteria > Legionellales > Legionellaceae > JAPLRK01. The sequence goes on along the minus strand of JAPLRK010000066.1, from coordinate 71,566 downwards.
CCGTGACTCAGGGCGAAGAATTACGTGTGAAGTGCATGGAGGTTGAATAATGTGTGGGATATGTGGATGTACCGAAGAAAATGATACGCACCAACACGAGAGCGATACCAATCAAGCACCACATCAACATACGCATCATGACATCATTCGGGTAGAGCACGATTTGTTGGCTAAAAATAACCAATTTGCAGCCGCTAATCGCAGTTATTTTTTGGCAAAAAAAATAACTGCGATCAATCTGATGTCAAGCCCCGGCTCAGGGAAAACAACGCTGCTTACACGAACACTTTCAGAACTAAAGCATCAGCTTAATATGGCGGTCATCGTAGGTGATCAACAAACAGACTATGATGCGGAGCAGCTTAAATCATCTGGGGCACAAGCTCTCCAAATTAATACCGGAAGGGTTTGCCATTTAGATGCGCATGCGGTTGGCCATACCGTTGAACATTTATCGCTACAAAAACAGGGGATCCTATTTATCGAAAACGTAGGGAATCTCGTCTGCCCTGCGTTGTTTGATTTAGGTGAAGCGCACAGGGTTGTTCTTCTATCCGTCACCGAGGGTGATAACAAGCCTTTGAAATACCCGGACATGTTTCGCAAAGCTGATGTGATGATTTTAACAAAAATGGATTTACTTCCCTACGTCGCATTTGATGTTGATAAAAGCATTGAATATGTACAAAGAATAAACCCATCCATCCACGTCCTAAGCCTTTCTGCAACATCAGGGGCTGGGTTAACGTCATGGTATGAGTGGTTACAGGCTTCGAGAGAAATGGCTTTCAATGGGAATTGAGCGACTACAAATTTTAATTACCGGCCAGGTTCAAGGGGTTGGATTTCGTCCCCATGTCTACCGCACTGCACACAAGCTTGATTTAACCGGCTGGGTACAAAATATCGCTCTCGGTGTTTTGATAGAAATACAAGGCCCATCCCTTCCTGTTTTTTTATCACAGCTCACGGCGTCACTCCCCCCTCTGGCGCGTATTGATGAGATTCGAACAAAAATAATAACATCAACCGACCAAGAAAATAACTTTCAAATCATCCAAAGCCAACCAGGAAGCGCTCGCACGATGATCTCCCCAGACGCGTGTATTTGCAATGATTGTTTGGAGGAATTATTCGACCTAACCAGTCGCTATTATCATTATCCCTTTTTAAATTGCACCCATTGCGGGCCACGCTTAACCATTACTCGAACGCTTCCTTATGATCGTTGCCAAACATCAATGGATGAATTTCCACTGTGTCTGGAATGCGAGGCCGTTTATTCCGATCCCGGCAATCGGCGTTACCACGCACAACCAACCGCTTGCGCCCACTGTGGCCCGCAACTTTCATTGCCTATTGCGACAATATCA
>JAPLRK010000066.1:58940-70140 GCA_026399195.1 Legionellales bacterium | reverse complement strand
ATTAGCTGATGGTAAAATCATTGCCTTAAAAGGGCTTGGTGGCTATCAATTATTCTGTGATGCCAGAAATGAAGCGGCCCTATTCACCTTACGCCTTCGAAAAAAGCGCAAAGCAAAACCGTTTGCTTTGATGGTTGTCAATACGAAAAGTGCTGCCTGCATCGTAGACGTTGATCATCAAGCTCAACACTTACTCATGACCCCTGCCCGCCCCATTGTTTTATTAAAACAGCATGATGAAACGCTACCGCAATGGATTGCTCCTGGATTGTCTCACTTAGGTGTCATGCTGCCATCGACGCCTCTTCATTATTTACTTTTCAACGCGCTGCTCGGGTTTCCTACCGGAGATGACTGGTTGGAGCAAGAACAACCTATTATTCTCGTGGTGACCAGTGCCAATCTCAGAGGCCACCCACTCATTATCGATGATGAAACAGCACAGCGTGAATTATCGTCTATTGCGGATTTGGTTGTTTCCTACAACCGCCGCATTGTTACTCGAGCAGATGATTCTGTCATCCGAATCATTCATGATTCGCCCGTCTTTATACGACGTGCTCGTGGATATGTGCCTGAACGTATCAAACTTCCCCATTCTATTCCATCGACGCTCGCTCTAGGCGCTCATCTCAAAAATACTTTTTGTATCACACGACACGACGAGGCCTTTGTTTCGCAACATATGGGCAGCCTAGACAATAAAGAGACTATTGAATTCCTCCATGAATCATTAACGCATTGGATGCGTTTCCTGGATGTTAAAATCGAACGCATTGCTTGTGATCTACACCCTGATTTTTATACGTCTCAACTGGCTGACACCTACAATCTCATGGTAGTTCCAGTACAACATCATCATGCCCATTTAGCATCTGTTGCCGCAGAGCACCATCTTCTGAAACCAGCATTGGGACTGGCGCTTGATGGTTATGGCTATGGTACAAATGCAGGTGCTTGGGGAGGCGAACTTTTATTATTAGATAACGCAAACGCGGAGCGCATTGGCAGCTTTTTACCCCTCCCTCTGCCAAGTGGAGAGCTAGCTGTGCGCGAACCTTGGCGAATGGCTGCAAGTATTTTACATCAGCTAGGTTTGAATCATCTGATTGTAAAGCTATTTGCTGATAAGCCTCATGCCTCTTTATTAGCGGAGTTATTTAAATCCCAACGGTCCATGCCATTCACCAGTAGTTGTGGGCGATTATTTGATGCAGCAAGCGCCCTATTAGGAATCAATACGATGTCAGAGGATGAAGGCCAAGCGGCGGCACGGTTAGAAAGTCTGGTGACACAGATAGAGGTCTTGCCAAATGGCTGGTATATTCATAATAATCAGTTCAATATACTGCCTGTATTTGCGCAATTATTAGGCATTGATCCCGTGAAAGGCGCTAATCTTTTCCACGGGACGTTAATTGCAGGATTGGCTGAGTGGCTTATATCAACAGCCAAACAAGTAGCTACAGAGGTGGTTTTACTTAGCGGGGGGTGTTTTATCAATAAAGTTCTTAGTGAAGGATTAATCCATCGATTAACTCAAAGCGGCTTAAATGTCTATTTGCCCCAACGTTTACCGCCTAATGATGGTGGCTTATCGCTTGGGCAAGCTTGGATAGCAGGAAATAAAAGGATTGATCCATGTGTCTAGCAATACCGGCTCAAATAACAAGGATGCTTGGCGATCAAAGAGCCCTTGTCAATTTAGGTGGCATCGAAAAAGAAATATCCACCTCATTGCTCGTGGACGTTGCTGAAGGTGATTATGTCATTCTGCATGTAGGCTATGCTCTAACACGATTAGATGAACTAGAAGCGCAGAAAACCTTGTTGTTATTTGCGGAAATGATGCAAGGAGCGCGTGAATCATGAAGTATATCGAAGAATTTCGAAATGCTGGCTATGCACAAACGTTAGCAAACGCCATCGCCATAAAAGCACACCCCGATCGTCATTATCGATTGATGGAATTTTGTGGTGGACACACGCATACCATCCACCGTTATGGACTACCCAGTTTATTACCCCACAACGTTGAAATGATCCATGGACCCGGTTGCCCTGTTTGTGTGTTACCCATAGCACGCATTGATAAAGCAATAGCGCTCGCCGCTATACCTGATGTTATTCTGTGCAGCTATGGTGATATGTTGCGTGTGCCCGGCTCAGGGCAGCAAAGTCTATTGCAAGCCAAAGCACGTGGCGCAGATGTTCGTATGGTTTACTCTGTGGATGATGCACTCAACATTGCAAAACTCAATCCACAAAAGGAAGTGGTCTTTTTTGCAATTGGTTTTGAAACGACGACACCACCAACAGCCGCAGTCATTCAACAAGCAGAAAAATGCCAACTGTCGAATTTCTCTGTGTTTTGTAATCATGTACTCACCCCTGCTGCAATGGATAGCCTGTTACAAACTCAAAACACAGAAGCTGGCGCTGTTCATTTAGACGGTTTTGTGGGGCCTGCGCATGTCAGCATCGTGATTGGTAGCCAAGCCTATGAGGCCGTGAGTCAAAAATATAAAAAACCTATTGTGATCTCAGGATTTGAACCATTGGATGTTTTGCATTCTATTTTAATGTTGATAGAACAAATTAATTCGAATCGCAGCACGGTTGAAAATCAATACACACGTGCCGTGACCCCTGAAGGTAATTTACGCTCACAAGCCATGATCGCTGAGGTATTCGAACTGCGCTCAAGCTTTGAATGGCGCGGATTAGGTGAAATTCCCAATAGTGCCTTGAAAATCAAATCAACATTTGCACGCTTTGATGCTGAACAGCGATTTAAGTTGCCTGACAGTGTTGGAGTTGAGCACAAGCAGTGTGACTGTGGTGCTATTTTACGTGGGATGAAAAAGCCTACCGATTGTAAATTATTTGCGAAAGTGTGTACGCCAGAAAATCCTTTGGGATCCTGTATGGTTTCTTCTGAAGGTGCCTGCGCTGCCGTATATGCTTATGCCCGAGCGAGTGCACACGTATGAGCGACGCCATGACGATTGAACCCAACTCTACAAAAAAATCAGTTGGCCCTAAACTAAATATCAAGCATGGGTGTATCGACTTAAGCCATGGAAGTGGTGGCCGTGCCACGGCTCAACTGATCGAGCAGCTTTTTTTAAGCGCTTTTGACAATGAATGGTTGGCCCAAAAAAATGACCAGGCGTGTTTCACCGTCGCTGCAGGCCGCATGGTCATGTCAACTGATGCACACGTGATTTCCCCTCTCTTTTTTCCAGGTGGTGATATTGGGTCCCTCGCCGTGCACGGCACAATCAATGATATTGCCATGGCGGGTGCAACACCGTTGTATTTATCAGCGAGTTTTATCCTGGAAGAAGGTTTTCCGTTAAGTGATTTACAAAAAATTGTAATGTCGATGGCCAAAGCGGCAAAGCAGGCCCATGTTGCTATTATTACCGGCGATACAAAAGTTGTTGAGCGTGGAAAAGGGGATGGTGTTTTTATCACCACAACGGGCGTCGGTGTCGTTCCAAACGGTATTACGATATCAGGCGATAGAGCGCGTCCTGGCGATCGGGTTATTGTGAGTGGTTACATTGGCGACCATGGCGTTGCAATCATGTCTCTACGCAATAATTTACAGTTTTTTACCACCATTAAATCGGATACAGCTGCTTTGCATGATTTGGTCAGCCACATGATCACAGCGGTACCCAATTTGCATTGTCTTCGTGATCCCACTCGCGGCGGCATTGCAACCACGTTAAATGAGTGGGCCCAACAATCACAAGTAGGATTTATGATTGATGAACGTCACATCCCTACTCGTACGGAAGTAGCCAGTGCTTGTGAATTATTAGGCCTTGATGTGATGTATGTGGCCAACGAAGGAAAATTGCTGGCCATTTGTCCTGCTGAAGATAGTGATCAATTATTGGCGACTATGCGCGCTCATCCACAGGGTGCAGATGCCGCAATCATCGGAGAAGTCATACATGATCCACGATGTTTTGTGCAATTGCGCACAAAAACGGGCGGAATGCGTATGATGAATTGGTTGGCTGGGGAGCAATTACCAAGGATCTGCTAAAAATGAACAAGAAAACAAATCATTTTTTACCACATGCACAATTGCAAGATCTCATTGATGCTTTACAACAATCCGGGTTTTCTTGTGTTGGACCTCAAGTCCGCGATGATACCATCGTTTATGTTATCTTAACGAGTGAAAAACAATTGCCATGGGGGATACGTGCTCATCAATCACCGGGGGAATATCTACTTGAAGAACTAGGCGATAACAAAGCCTTTTCATGGGCAAATGGTCCTCAGGCCATCAAACCCATCCTGTTTAAAGCCTGTGAAACTGTTTGGCGAGTAGCGCGCAATAGTGCTGGGAAACTGGAGTTCGATGCACACATTGCCCATGAAACACCCGTGGCCATTATTGGTGCTCGTGCTTGCGATTTAGCGGCGATGGCAATCCAGGATAAGGTTTTTTTAGCCGAAGACAAGACCGATGTACGTTACAAAAGTCGTCGAGAGTCTCTGTTTGTAGTTGCGGTGAATTGCGGCTATTCATCCAGCAATTGTTTTTGTGTTTCTGCAGGCACCGGACCTAACATCACCCAGCCTTTTGATATCTTGATGACTGAACTGAATGACGGGTTTGTGATTAAAAGTGGCAGTGAACGCGGTCAAAAACTACTGACTACATTGAACTTACCGCATGCCGGAAACCCTCAATGCCATGACGCGATACAAGAAATTGAAAATGCAGCGCAGATGCAAACAAAACGCATTCCTATGGATAATAAGCCCGAATTGCGCGATCTATTATTTGCAAATTTAGGCCATTCGCGATGGGATGAAGTTGCAGAGCGCTGCTTATCATGCGGCAATTGCACTGCAGTTTGTCCAACCTGTTTTTGTCACAGCGAAACAGACAAACCAAGTCTTGATGGAACAAGCAGCGAACATCAGCAAGAATGGGACTCGTGTTTCACGGCTGGACACAGCATGTTAGGCAGCAAACCCGTTCGCCAAGAGACCAGTCAGCGTTATCGTCAATGGTTAACACACAAGGTGGGTAGTTGGTTTGATCAATTTGGTACAAGTGGATGTGTTGGCTGCGGACGCTGCGTTACGTGGTGTCCGGTTGGCATTGACATCACCGAAGAATTAGCGGCAATCTCCGGTGAATCTAACAGTCGAAAAATGACTCATGACTAAGCTCAGTTTAGATCCTTACTTACCACATCCTGCAAAGATTATTGCACGCAAGCAAGAGTCACCAACTATTTTTACACTGAAAACTCGATTTATTGAAGATCAGCATCACTTTGTTACATTCCAGCCTGGCCAATTTAACATGGTCTATCTTTATGGTGTGGGCGAAGTGGCTATTTCCATTTCCTCAGATCCAGCACAAAACGCTTACCTAAGCCATACCATACGCGCTGTGGGGCGAGTAACAAAAGCGCTGCAAAAGCTGCAGACAGGTGATGAGATAGGCATTCGAGGCCCTTATGGACAGGGTTGGCCACTACTGGAAGCCCAGGGCAAGGATATCGTCATTGTGACCGGCGGCCTAGGTTGCGCGCCGACGGTGTCAGTTATTAATTATATTTTAGCAAGGCGTGAGCAGTACGGCGCTATAAAAATTTTACAGGGTGTAAAGCACAGTGATGATCTTATTTTTCGCAAACAATATGCACTATGGCAAAAAAATACAAACACAGAGGTTTTTATCGCGGCAGACCAGGCCGGACCAAGGTGGCACTGGGCCATTGGTTATGTAACTGACATGATAGCGTCACTCACCTTACATCCCGATAAAACAATCGTCATGATGTGTGGTCCCGAAATGATGATGCATGCAGCCATAAACGCTCTGACTAAAAAAGAAATACCGGAAGAGGCTATCTATTTAAGCATGGAGCGCAACATGCAATGCGGCATTGGTCAGTGCGGCCACTGCCAATATGGTGGCTTATTTATATGTAAAGATGGCCCTATTTTTGCGTACCCAAAAATCAAAGCGTTATTTTCTGTGAAAGGATTTTAACCATGACGAAACCGCGACTAGCTGTGTATAAATTCACATCTTGCGATGGTTGCCAGTTAGCCTTTTTAAACGCCGGCGTTGCCTTATTCACTTTATCTGAGTTAGTAGACATCGTGCATTTTGCTGAAGCGGGTATGCTTGAACCTGAAACAGAAGTTGATATCACATTTGTGGAGGGTAGCATTTCAACACCTGATGAAATATTACGCATACAAAAAATTCGTGAAAATACCAAATACCTCATTACTATCGGCGCATGTGCAACGAGTGGGGGTATTCAAGCCTTACGCAATGCCGCTCATCATCAAGCATGGATGGCCAGTGTTTATGCCACCCCTCAAACCATACAAACATTAGCCACATCAACAGCCATCTCTAACCACGTTCGAGTGGATTGGGAGTTGTGGGGATGCCCTGTCAACACACATCAAGTGTTAGATACCGTCCGCTCTTTATTGTTTGGCGCTTCCCCTAAAATAAACCGTGATTCTGTTTGTCTTGAATGCAAGCGCCAAGGCTTGGTCTGCGTCGTTGTTACTAAAAAAGAACCGTGTATGGGGCCGGTTACCCAAACGGGCTGCGGCGCTCTATGTCCAGGCGTTGGTCGGGCTTGTTATGCATGTTATGGTCCATCAGAGAATCCGAATACCCACTCATTAGGGGCGCTGTTTAACCGTCACGGTATGAGTGATGACACGATTGCGCATCGATTTTTACATATTAATAATCAAGCCCCTGCCTTTCACCAAGCAGGTGCCTATTTTAAAGGTATCAAAATTGTCAAAGCATAAAACCACGACTATTCATGTACCCATTCTTGCCCGTGTGGAAGGTGAAGGAGCACTTGAAGTCCGTATTTGTGATCAAAAAATACAGTCTTTGCAATTGAAAATATATGAGCCACCCCGTTTGTTTGAGAAGTTTTTAGAGGGCCGCTCTTATACCGACGTGCTAGACATGGTGGCGCGCATTTGTGGCATTTGTCCTGTCGCTTATCAAATGAGTGCTACACATGCGATTGAACAATGTTTTAATATCAAGCCAGAACCTTGGGTTCACGACATGCGGCGGCTGTTTTATTGTGGTGAATGGCTTGAAAGCCATAGTTTACATATCCATTTTTTGGCAGCACCTGATTATTTGGGGTTCAAATCAGCGCCTGAGATGGCAAAAGTATACCCTGAGGTCGTGCATCGAGGCTTGCGCTTACAAGCCTTGGGCCATGAACTGATCACGTTACTGGGTGGCCGCTCGGTGCACCCTGTTGGTGCCTGCATCGGTGGCTTTTATAAACCTCCAAACCAAACTCAAATTAAGGATGCCCTCGAGCACGTGAGAGCACGAATGAACGATTGCGAGGCGCTAGTTGAATGGGTGGCATCCTTACCTCTGAGTGATAACACCCATGATTTTACGTGCGTTTCTTTACGCCATCCCGACGAATACCCGATGAATGAAGGTCACATTGTTTCCGATAAAGGCTTGAATATAACCACCGACTGCTTTGATGGTTATTTCAAAGAATCTCAAGTGCCCTACTCCACTGCCCTACATTGTTTATTGCAGGGAAAGTCTTATTTAGTGGGTCCATTAGCCCGTGTGAATATAAACCATGATCGCCTGCCCTTGCCAATACTGGATACGTTAAATCACATTGACATTCACTTTCCGAGCAATAACATGGCTCATAGCATCATCGCCCGCGCCGTAGAAATCTATTATTGTGTCTTAGAAGCACAGCGTATTTTAGAATCCTACATTTATCCGCAATCATCTCATCCTAAAGTACAAGCACGAGCGGGAAAAGGTTATGGTTGTACAGAGGCACCTCGCGGCATGCTATGGCATTGTTTTGAAATGGATGAACAAGGTCTTGTCAAATCCGCCCGTATTGTTCCACCTACAAGCCAAAATCAGGCGCGAATGGAGGAAGATCTTCGTTTGTCATTACAGCTTTTTGGATTAGGCAAGCCTGACGACGAACTGAGGGCTTATAGTGAAATGGTGATTCGAAATTACGATCCCTGCATTTCATGTTCAACACACTTTCTAACCATGACCGTGAAGCGCATATGAGAGAGTTTCTCACGATAAACTATCTCTGAAGCTGAACAGATCTGGGTTGCAAATATAGTCATATGAGACTACAATATAGTCATTGATAGACGCAATGAGAGAGCTGAGATGAAATCTGTGAATATTGCTACCTTTAAGGCAGAGATGGGGAAATATTTGGGATATATCCGACAGGGGGAAGAGGTCATTGTGCTCGATAGAAACCACCCTCTGGCTAGAGTTCTCCCTTTTAAGCATGCCGGTCAAAAAATTGAAATTGAAGCCCCTCTTGAACATTCAAAAAACCTTGTAGAATTTCATTTTGATCCTATTCAAACGGTTAACACAGATAGCCTAGCCTTTTTGCTCGAAGAAAGAGGTTCTCGATGAGGGGCTATATTGATTCTTCTGTGATATTAAGAATCATTTTTGGAGAAGCTGACCCTATCCAATTTGCAAAAAATTTAGAATCTTTTTTTGCCTCTGAAATTCTAAAAATTGAATGCTTCAGAACCATTGATAGGATGCATCGTTCTTTGCATCTCAGTGATAAAGATATTGCTGAACGTTATGGGGCTCTTCATGCCATACTCAAAACCATACACTTCATTAAATTCAGCGGGATCATCTGTCAGAAAGCGAGCGAACCATTTCCGATTGTATTAAAAACGCTGGATGCCATTCATCTTGCAAGCGCTATTTTGTGGCAACAACAAGAAGAAAAGGAATGTTTGTTTTTAACTCATGACCACCAACTAGCAAAAGCCGCAACAACTGTTGGATTTAATGTACTTGGGGTATAAAAAACAGATGATGCCGAACTATTAAAAATAGATAAGGATCGCGGCCGGAATAACTTGCAAGAAATCCCCTCATCCACCCTGCGGGCACCTTCTCCCCATGTCTTGGGAGAAGGGAATAAGGAAGGAAGTTATTCGGAAGATGGATCCAATAAACCCTTTTTATAATCATGAAAAATCATTGCAGCATCAATTACATCAAAACAATACTTTTTATTACAAAAATCACAGTTTATCTCAATTTTCCCTCGAGTCATTAATACGTTTTTAATGTCTTCTTCCCCTAGCAAAGTCAAAACTTGTTTTATTTTATGTTCGTTGCAGGTGCATTCAAAGCAAGCTAATTGATCGTCAAAGAGACGAATAGTGATCTCATCATATAAGCGGTGCAACAAAATTTGGTTATCCAACGTCAATAATTCTTCTGAACTCACCGTTTGGGCAAGCATCACAGCCTCTTCCCAGCTTCGCTCCTGTTCAAACAGATTGTCGCTTGGCATTAATCGCAATAATAAACCAGCAGCATTATCATCTGATGTTGCTAACCACACACGACTGGCTATTTGCTCAGACAACGAAAAATACTGGGTTAAGTTTTCACTCATCTGAGCAGATTGAATAGGTACCACACTTTGGTATGGCTGTATCTGACCGGGTTGATGAAGCGTCAAACTCATGTGTCCGCCTAAAAATGCATCAGAATAAGCTCTGTCCGACAACCCCTCTTGAAAACTAGCCATTCCGCGTAAATGTAATTGATGATCACATTGCACGACCAATAAAGGTAATCGTTTATCCCCTTTGAATTGCAAGCTTAGCTTGCCTTCAAACTTAAGACTACCTGCTAAAAGTAAGCAAGAAATCATGGCCTCACCAAGCATTTTTTTTACAGCCGCTGGGTAAGCGCGTTGATTGATGATCGCCTGATAACTCACATTCAAGTGAGCCAGTTGGCCAGATACACAGGCATTTTCGAATAAAAATCGTTGTAAACCATCACGGCTATTCATAGTGAGTACTTAAAAAAGCAACTTGAATATATTATATGCTTTTCTTGTTGAGTAATATGCAACTGCTCACGTATTTCATATAAATGAACATCCTTAACTCTGGACTTCTAAATAACTTCCTTCCTTATTACCTTCTCCCCAGGCATGGGGAGAAGGTGCCCGCAGGGCGGATGAGGGGATTTCTTGCAAGTTATTTGATGAAGTGGTGCACCTACGTGCTTAAGATGCTTTGGACGGATTAAGTGAAGGACCGTTTAATGCAGACAAAATATCGCTTTCGACACGTACAGATAAGGCATTAATGGTCTGTTTGATGGATTCTGAGAGCTCAAATTGAAATAGAACATCACCAATTTCCACACCGTATAAAATGATTTTCTGCGGTAATATTTGAAGAGAGGCTCCGATTTTCATGGCCTCAGAAATACCTAAAGCGTGGGTCGATAGGGTGTCGCCAATGCCTTCTATTTCTTTATTTTGAAAACGGTGAAGTGTGCCAAGTGCGGCTCCAGTTTTGATTGCATCAATCAAAAAAACAGTTTGCGCCGGTCGCATCAGTTCAAGTAAATGCATGCCAGGTCTATCACTGCAGGCCATATGTAATTGTTCTTGAGTATAGTGATATAATGTTGGTCTCCGTTGTAATAATTTAACAACCTCCCATCCTAACTGGTCATCGCCAAAGGGTGAGCCAATGCCCAGAACGTGTAACTCACTCATATGCGCTTCACTGTCATGGTTAGAACGTGTGTTGAACATGAAATGCAGGGATCGTAATGTCGAATCATCATTTCACTATATTACGCCACGTAACGATTCATTAACAATGAACCATTTTTCGGCAAGATCTAAGGCCATATTACCGTGACATCGAATGTTTGTATCTGCATGTTTTAAACATAAAAATTTGACCATGTCTAAATGCCCCTCTTTTGCAGCAACCATGAGTGGGGTCATGTGTTCACTTTGGTTTCGGCTCACTCGTTATTGTCCATGTATTTGGGATTGGAATTATTGTCGTTGCCATTGTACGCGATGACGGCTATTCGGCGATATCGCACATGGGGTATGCATTATTTGGGATATTGGCAGCTACGGAAAGTGGGTATTCGGCGGCTCTCTACTACGTTTTGATCTATGCCATCATGTCGACGGGTGCTTTTGGTTTGTTATTTTGGGATCTTCCCAAGTGGGCTAATGACAGCTTGTACTAGGGCGTTTTCTGGATAGGTTTTTTAGAAAATGGGTTATTAGAGGTAGGAAAGTAAAAGGTCATCAGAGAGGGCGGCGATCAA
>JAPLRK010000066.1:0-58927 GCA_026399195.1 Legionellales bacterium | reverse complement strand
CTCCAGTATGTCTCTTGTTCTGTGTGAAATAATGCCAGCCCTCACTTTTTTATATTCTGGCTTCTTACAAATCTCCTGAATGATATCCCCAACTGATTTACGTTTGTTCTCTTCAGTTTCGACACATTCATTCAAAAGTTCTGTAAGAGCCCCCACTTTCATATCACTCTTTTCACGCTTTAATGTATTTATTGCCTCTCGTATAGTAGATCCCTCGTCAGGCTTAAGTTTGGACGGCTTTAGCCCTTGGCTAGCAGTTCTGAATGTGTGGGTCGCATTAGGTGCTGAATCAGACGTCCCGCCGCCACCGCCACCGCCACCGCCACTTATAGTAGACACTTCAGCTTTTGTCATGGGCAATAGCTCTGCAGGAGGCTCACGACGAACCTCTTGTTGAGTTTGTGCGTAGGCCAATTTTGCTTCCAATTCAGCTTTATAAGCGCCTCTTATCTCTCTGTCTTCATCAGAATGACCAGGTTTAGCCAATGCATCCATGTAAGCACGGGCAGCCTTTGAAGCCTGTAATACAGAGTCATTCGGTATTTTTATAGGGAGATCCCTCATATTAGGAAATAAGGCTTGCACTTCTACTAATAAAGAGAGGTTTTGATAGACGCTTAAATATATCCATATGTCTACTTGAGAAGTATAATCATCAGGATTGTATAAAGCATCGATTGCATCTCTACCTTCTTTTGAAAAGACCCCAATGGCTTTTAATACGCGTGTTTTCTTTTCAGAATCAGCTGCTTTCTGGAGAAGTAGCATGCCTTTCTCCAAATCGGCCTGATACGTACCGTCGCCGCGTGGTCTTTCTATTTGTTTGCAAATGGCACTCACAAGCGCAGCATACTCCTCTATGGTGGGGAGAATGCTAACTGCACAAGATGTGCTTGTAACCACAGAAGATCCACCTCCGCCAGCACCCCCATGTCCAAGTTCTTCTCCCGAGAACTTTGGAGGTGCAGCCTCTCTGTGATCTGCTGTAGTTTTATAAAAATCGAGTAAGGCTTTCAGATTGGGCTCAGATAAACCTGGCAAAATGCTTTCAAGCTGAGGATACTTAAAATGATTAATTTTAACAGTGTGACCAAAATCCAGTTCATATTTCTCTTCCAACAGAAATCGAAGCTTTCCTTGTATTTTCAATAATGATGAAAAAACGTTTGGCCATGGCTCGGGAAAGCACCGATCGAGCTCTTCCATCCGTTCGACTTCATTTGCAAGGCCATCCACTTCGCCTAGTATCGAATGACGGTGAACAGTGCAAGTTTTATTGCCTTATCTTTCGGGGTGAACCACGATTCAGGGTTCTCTTTCGGTATCGTACTGTAAACTTCTGAAAAATGTTCTGGGCTGCAAATAGCACGCATGCGATTTTTTTCTGATTCACGAACAAATTGGAGTTTATCTATACGTGGTAAAAGTGCTTGTGCACGAGCGTATAGCGCATGGAGCTTCGGTGTTTTTTTTCTATCTGAGTTTAAAAATAACATTAATCCAGAAACTTGCTCCCCTAACAATGAAAGAGGAGCCAAGGAAGTGTCCAATTCTCTACCTGCAGTGGTTAATACCTTAACTAACTCCCTACTGGTATAGTTTCGAGCTTCTGCTCTAGCGACTTCATCTTTATATAGTGAACAAAATGTCCGATGGATTTCTCGAAGATCTTCTCGATCACCCCATTCTCTTGCAAAACGGATTTCTTCTTGAACTGTTTTAGATGTTTCACGGCCTGTTTCGCTTACTGCCAATCCAAAGCACGTCGTTAAAGATTGCATAAGGATATCCGCAGTAATGGGTCTATCTGGCGGATTGTTGGTTAAAATGTCAAGAGCCGTATGAATGAGATGACGTTTAAGGTATAAATCTTTACCATCAATTGAATTAATAATGGATAAAATAGCTTTTTTCACACCATCGTCCGGAATTGCTTCGGCTAAGAACCTGTACAACCACTTGTAGTCGCGTGTTTTAGTTTCTGTAAAAAAGGACAACCGAGCAATGGGCTTAACAAATTGTGCTCCCTCTTTTAACCAAAAATCAACACGCTCATATCTCATCCCGTCTTTTTCTATTTCTCGTGCCAATCGATCATTTAACTCTTCGTCTGGAAGATGATAAGTGGCTCCCACTGATCGCAAAAAATTTAACATGGTGTAATTTGTGCGATCATAGCTTCCATAGGGATCATGTCGATTACATGCTATAGTAATTAGCCTGTTGAGTTCTGTAATGAATCCTGGCTTGTCTCGAAATGAACCAAGAAGCTCTTTAATCTTTTCATATCCTAAGAACCTAAATAAATCCCGATCCGAAGAAAAAGTTCGATCTAAAATTTCCGATTCAAGCGCATCTATAAGCTGTTTAAATGTGATGTTACCCCATATCGCGTCATCTCTCAATTTCTTCCGTGCAGCAATGGCTTCTTCTGTCGCTTGTCGTCTCCTCTCAGCTTCTTCTGCATCCCTTCGTAATGGTTCTGCATCAATGGTACTGGCCATTGTCTTCTCCTTGAATAAAATTTAAACCATGTGTAGTTTTTGTTATAGCATAGTATTAAGAAGTTTACAAATTAAGCCTACTTTTGCACACACCTATACAGCAATCGTTTGATATGTTTGCCATATAGGTGTGTGCGAAATTACGCCGTTGAGGGTGTAAAAGCATGACTTTGTGCGTCAATATCCAGCAAGGTTTCGTTGTGCAGGGCTTGTAGACACGAACGCAATTCCGAGATGAGCATATTGTTCTCTTGACTGACCCCAGGAGCATCTTCTTTAACGGTTTTTTTCCAGATCTTTAGCGCAGGATTTGGAATGTAAAAACGAAAACCAACGGGAATGGTCAGTGTTCCTGTTACAAGGATAAGAAAAATAAATTCTTGACCATTGAACCATCCGCCTGTTTTTTTATCTTTGACCTTGTGGACTCCCGCTATTTTTGAGGTGTTTCTTGAGCGTACTTTGTCTGAATCATCAAGCACCAGAACACCAGCCGTCACACTGTAGTGTGATAATACATGTGCAACACTGGCCTGAAGGAGATGCGACCACGCGATATTGGCATGGCGAAACATCCAACGCAGACGGCTTTCCTTAAATGCGCCGAGACTCCTGCGCGCAAAGGCTGCCCAATTGAACGCTCGCCACAATCAAGCCCATTAAAACAGTAACAAGCCAAACGCGCTGGCTCTTTGTTAGCGCGGTCGCTAAGACGCGGTTTAAAGAAGCATTCAACCCAGTTACAAAGCAGATTCTAATTAATCTTCATGAGGTGACCCTGTGACAACGTTAAATGGCATTGATTGCATCATTCATCTAGGTTAAAATTATCCAAATTTTAAGCGAGTATAAATGATAATTAAACCGAGAATTCGAGGCTTTATTTGCGCTACTTCTCATCCTGAAGGTTGCAGGCAGAATGTGTTTGAACAAATAAAATATCTCAAAAAACAATCGTCTGTCAGCAATGGTCCCAAGAAAGTGCTTATTATTGGCGCATCTACTGGATATGGATTAGCAAGTCGCATTACCGCAGCATTCGGCTACGGAGCTAAAACGATAGGTGTATTTTTTGAAAAAGAAGCCTCTGGTCAACGCACTGCATCTGCTGGATGGTACAATTCTGCAGCATTCGAAGAAGCCGCAATAGAAGAAGGACTTTATGCTAAAAGCATTAATGGCGACGCCTTTTCTAATGAAATCAAACAACAAACCATCGACTTGATAAAAAAGGACTGGGATGGCGAGGTTGATTTGGTGATTTACAGCCTAGCTTCACCTCGCCGCGTGCATCCTAAAACCGGCGAAGAGCTTCGTTCTGTACTAAAAACACTTGGTAATACATACACAAATAAAACAGCCAATATAAGTAGCGGTGAAGTCAGTGAAATTACTGTGGAACCAGCAAGTGAAGAAGAAATTCGACAAACAGAAGCTGTGATGGGTGGTGAAGACTGGGCAATGTGGATTGATGAATTAAGCAAAGCCAAGTTATTAGCTGATCACGTCAAAACGATTGCTTACACTTATATTGGTCCTGAATTAACATATCCTATTTATCGTGAAGGGACTATTGGTAAAGCAAAATTACATCTAGAGAAAACAGCTCGAGAGATTGACACTAAGTTACTGCATAAAGGTGGTCATGCGTATATTTCTGTTAATAAAGCAGTAGTAACACAAGCAAGTGCTGCAATTCCTGTCGTTCCTCTCTATATATCATTGCTATATAAAGTAATGAAAGCCAAAGGTTTGCATGAAGGATGTATAGAGCAGATACAGCGTTTATATGCCAATTTTTTATACGGCAAAGGTGGGTTGTTAACAGATGAAAAGGGTCTCATCAGGCTAGATGATAAAGAAATGAGGGTTGATGTTCAAGAGATTGTTGCAGATTTATGGAAAAAAGTACGCACTGAAAATCTTTCTGATATTTCAGATATTTCTGGCTATCGTCATGAGTTTTCAAAATTGTTTGGCTTTGAGGTTGACGGTGTTGACTACAGTAAAGAAACAAATATTTCTGTTTCAATCCCATCGCAAGGATAAGGGAGATAGATCTATCGGCTATAACGCCCTGTAAGCATTCAAAAACTCAAATGTTCAAATTAAAGCGGGCTTAGAAACTGAGTTTACAGCGACTACAATAACCATATTGTTATGATTGAACATCCTCATGGGCGACATTTACTTTTTGGTGTGTATTCCTCAGGAATATACTTTCGAAAGAGCTCCTCCATCCTCTGTTGATATAAGGAGCTTCTGGGCTCTTTAGCAATAATTTCTTTAAGCGTCGATAAAAGTGCGCCCGCAGGATCATCTAGATCCCTCATTATAAATTTTACGTTGTCTTGTAACTCATTTAACTGTTTCGTAGAAAAACGAACCAACGCTCTCGCCAATTTCTTGGCGTTATCTGGTGACACACCTACACCCTCTGATATTTGTCGTATTAAAAGATCTCTTTTTGAAGCTTCGCTTGCATACAGGCTCATCATTATCTCCTAAAAAAACTTTAGTCTCTTTTTTGATTCAGTCAGGACCCGAAAACATTCTCATCAGGCAAGGACATCAAACTCGCATTCCCGCCCGCGGCTGTCGTATCTACTGTATAAGTTCTCTCAAGACACAAACGGTGTAAGTAGTGGGGTCCGCCTGCTTTGGGGCCAGTTCCTGATAATCCTTCGCCGCCAAATGGCTGTAGCCCAACCACGGCCCCTATCATATTGCGATTCACATAGCAGTTACCCGCGTGAATTCGATTTTTGATATACTCAACGGTTTGATTGATACGACTATGAATACCCAGGGTCAGCCCATAGCCCGTATTATTGATTTGCGAAATCACCCCATCCAGGCCCTTTCTTTTAAACCGTATGATGTGTAATACGGGTCCAAAAACTTCTTTTTCTAGAACGCTGATGTCATTAATGGCAATCGCGGTTGGTGGCATGAAATAACCCGAAGCACAATCCTCATTAAGTGTACATTGATAAATCAGCTCATGGTGTTGCTCCATCTTTGCGACATGAGCTTTCAAGACAGATAGCGCGTCCTTATCGATGACAGGGCCAACATCGGTTGATAACCAACGAGGATCTCCAGTTTGTAATTCAACCATGGCGCCTTTCAATAGCTCAATAAGGCGTGGGTACACTTCATCTTGTACATAAAGAACTCTCAATGCCGAACATCTCTGGCCTGCACTACCAAAGGCCGAGTTCAATACATCGAGCACCACTTGTTCTAGTAGCGCCGATGAATCTACAATCATGGCGTTTTGACCACCCGTTTCGGCAATCAATGGGACGATTTCACCACCACGTGACGCCAAACTCTTGTTGATGATTTCAGCCGTTTTTGTTGATCCTGTAAAAATAACCGCCCGGATCCTTTTGTCGGCGACCAATGCAGCGCCAATCGATGGTCCATCGCCAGGCAATGATTGTATAACCCCTTCCGGGATGCCCGCCTGCAACATCAGGTTGACAGCAAAATGCGCGATCAGTGGCGTTTGCAGTGCTGGCTTTGCGACAACACAGTTACCAGTAACCAATGCGGCTACGACCTGTCCTATAAAAATAGCCAAGGGGAAATTCCATGGACTGATGCAAAGGACAACCCCTCGTGGATGTAAGCTCAGTTCATTGAGCTCACCCGTGTATCCGTGCAAAACCCGTGGCTTTTGCATCAAGTGCTCAGCCATCGTTGCATAATATCTACAAAAATCAATGGCTTCTCTGACTTCACCCAGCCCATCACCCCATGTTTTTCCAGCTTCAAGACATGTCATGGCAATCAAAAGGTACATGTTTTCTTCTAAAAGAGAGGCCAAACGTAAAAGACAGGTTGCCCGTTCAGTCACCTTGGTTTGACTCCAAGCAGGAAAGGCATGTACAGCCTTCGATAGGGCCCACTCCACATCTTCTCGTGTTGAGAGGGTCACATGCCCTATCATCTGATCCGGTTGTTGGGGCATGAAAACAGGTTGACCTTTGCGAGGTGATTTTTCACTATCCGCCAAAATGGGGGCTGCCTCCCAAGACAATCCCCCTTTTTTTTGAAAGAAATCTTGCATCTCAGCCACAAGCTTTCTATCCGTAAAATCAATCCCTGGTGAATTTTTACGTTCAGGTAAAAAAATGGAAGCAGGCAAAGGAATGTTTCGGTTCATCTTGTCCAAAAATTGCCCTGCTTTTTTAACAGGATCTTCAACCAATTCTGAAATAGGTGCTTTGTCATCCACGATACGATTTACAAAAGAGGAATTGGCACCATTTTCCAACAAACGACGCACCAAGTAGGGCAATAAATCCTCATGACTACCCACGGGGGCGTAGATTCGACAAGGGATACCAAAGTGAGTTTTGGGGACAATTTGCTCATAAAGTTCATTTCCCATGCCATGCAAACACTGGAATTCAAAGTCGCGATAATCGCCCACCAAATTCAGAATCAGAGAAACGGTATAGGCGTTGTGAGTGGCAAATTGCGGGTAAATGGCATCTGTCAACGTTAATAGTTTTTTGGCACAAGCTTGGAAGGACACGTCAGTGAATGCTTTTCTAGTAAAGACGGGGTAATCGGAATAGCCTTGCATTTGCGCTTTTTTGATTTCACTATCCCAATAAGCACCTTTTATCAAGCGAACCATAATGCGTCGCTTTTTAGACCGGGCCAAGTCAGCCACCCAATCAATCAGAGAGAAGGCTCTCTTTTGATAAGATTGTACGGCCAGACCAAATCCATGCCAACCTTGAAGGCTATCATCCTTGAAGACCCTCTCAATCACGTCTAGTGACACATCCAGGCGTTCTGATTCTTCGGCATCGATCGTAAGACCAATATCATATTGCTTGGCGAGTTGCGCCAATGATAATAAAATAGGCGTCAATTCGGCCAAAACTCGTTCACTTTGAGCCTCATGGTAACGCGGATGCAAGGCTGAAAGTTTGATGGAAATACCTGGGCGGCTAACCACGTCTTGTTCGTTTGCAGCGCTTTTTCCTATGGCTTCAATGGCTTTGGTGTAGGCTTGGAAGTAACGATGAGCGTCTTCCGAGGTCAATGCTGCCTCGCCTAACATATCATAAGAGTATCGATAGCCTAGGGCTTCCTTTTTCTTGGCGCGCGTCAAGGCCTCGTTGATGGTGCGGCCCATCACAAATTGTTTGCTCATGATTCGCATGGCTTTATCCACTGCCGCCCGCACAACACCTTCACTTGATCGATTCACAACCTTCATCAGCGATTGACTCAACACCGACTCAGCCTTACTTGGCGACAAAACTTTGCCAGTTAACATCAACGCCCAAGTGGTTGCATTCACAAAAAAAGAAGTACTTTGACCACGATGAGATTCCCAGTCCGCGTTCGTCAGCTTGTCTTTGATCAAACTATCTACGGTTGGGTTATCAGGTACCCGCAACAACGCCTCGGCCAAACACATCAATGCAATGCCTTCATTACTCGACAAAGCGTATTGTGTTAGAAAAGAGTCGATCCCCGTTGTTTTTTTCCTCTCTTGACGAACTTGCTCCACTAATCGCGTCGCCAAAGAGCGTACCGCTAGAGTTAATTTTTCATTCAGTGCAGCACGTTCAATCAAAGCCGTAACAATCGCCAGCTCATTTTTACGATAGGCCTCATTGATATCAGCACGTAGTCCTTGTGGGGTTTCTAAAGATCGTCTGTTCAGCATAAGGCCTCCAGTAAAAAAGTCATCGTTCTTGGAATAGTGTGAAGAATAATTCAATTCACAGATAAATCAAATGGAATTTGTCATTATACCTTTGTTCAGGGAAAAAAGCATAAAGACACTCGTTTTTTAGGCGCCTTTCAGAGTCCGTCCTGGAATAAATGTTGCCTTATTAGAGCAAACATGGTACAATCAGCGCTTTATTTTACTACAAAAACAGGCTTGATTATGACAAATTAGTGCATTATCAAACCATAATAAAGGGGGTGGTTGATGATCAACCCATTGAATTGATTCATATTTTGCCCGCATGGGCAACCAACCATCCCTTAACTTTACTTTTGAATCACTTGTAAATATAATGGCCAACTTAAGGAGACTACCTCCTTAGGCAGTATCACTAAGGATTGCTCCCGAAATCCTAAAAAGAATGGAGTATTATGAATACATTATTAACCCTTATCTCAGTAGCTGTACTCGCGAGTAATATCACAACTTCCGACGCCACGCTGTATGCAAGACCCGCCTTAGACGTCAACACTCAAGTGAAACATCTAAGCTCAAAAGCACCAGAACTGAGTAAAAAAGTACTCAAATTAGCTCTTACTGCCTACCAAAAGGCCAAAGGCAAGGGAACGGTTAAAAAACCCGTTCTTACCGTCATTGATTATTCGTTACCCTCATCCAAACAGCGCATGTGGATATTTGATGTGACAAGGGAGCGGCTGTTATACAACACTTATGTCGCTCATGGCCAGAATTCTGGTATGACCACCCCGAACCATTTTTCAAATCAACCGTCCAGCAAGGCAACAAGTCTTGGGACTTTTGTAACGAAAGATACCTACATGGGATCAAAAGGAATTTCATTGAATTTACAAGGATTAGAAAAGGGCTTTAACGACAATGCGTACAGTCGTCGTGTGGTGATGCATGGTGCATGGTATGTTGAACCCGACTTTATTCGAAAAGCCGGAAGGGCTGGTCGCAGTTGGGGTTGCCCATCGATTGCCAAAACCATAGCGAAACCGGTGATTAATACGATCAAAGGCGGATCTATTGTATTTGCGTATTATCCAGACAGAGATTATTTGACTCACTCTGGTTACGTCATGGCATAAAGAACAACAAAAAAAGCCAGGGCAATGACCCTGGCTTTTGTCTTACTGCATCAGAACAACGTCCTGAGTCCATCCCTGAGTTCATCCATAAACATCAGATCCATCTGATCAAAAGTCCGTTTATAAGCCTTCTAATCCTTAGAAGTCATGACTCAATGTATCAATCCAAATGCCCAGATGCAAGACAGCTTGGTGAATTTATCTTTGTTTGGCTGAAGAACAGAAAAACAAAAAATTAATAATATTCAATTAGTTAATAAATAACGATCCTAAAAGGAGCACTATAAATCGACATTAACTCATATCATTCCGAGAAATTTCTTGCCTTCTTTTAAGTCATACTCCCTGAGAAAGAGTACTAGTGCCTCGTCAATATTCAATGTTGGGGTTACTGATAGTTATCGTTTTGCCGCCAAATCCGCACCTAACCCCGCTTCTGTGTTCAAATAATTTTCATATGTTTTTAAATCCCCGGCCAATATATTTCTTACCTTAGTGTAGTGATGATGACCCCAAGATTTATCTCGTTGGATACAGATCTCAACAGTGATATATTGCGCCAAATTAAACTCTTGCTTTTCACATTCGGCCGATACTGAGGTTTTTGTAGCGTCTGGTAGTGTGGAAAGGATGCTTTGAGCCTTTTCTTTTAATGCATCTAGGCCTTTGTATTCTTTTAAAAAGCGAGGATTATTTCGGTATCTGTTTCTTTCTAACCCCATAATTCGCTTTTTCTCTTCAAGAGGAGTTTCGGCTTTCGGATGATTGACAAAACTAACTCCCAAAGAGAATCCATCAGACGTTCTCGGTATTCGAGTAAACTTTCTTGAACGTTCAGGGGTGTGCCATTTCGCTTGAGATTTCGGAGTCTCGGTTGCTTTCTTGGCTGCGTCTTTGTTCGCGGTAGTTTCTACTCGTCTTTTTTTATCCGCGTGCGGTGTTTCCTCGGCGGTAGCTGGTTTGGCAGAAGGGGATTCTGCTGGAAGAGTAGATTCAGTATCCACTGGTCTGGGATCTAGCGGCGTAATATGAATCAGTACGGGATCAGGAGCATCCTTCTTTAAGGGGAATACACCCAATACCCCATCGATGCCATTACCGCTGCCCGAAAACATCCCCACTCTTGATGGCCTTGCGTTCCCCAAAGGCGTGCCTTGAAGGGTGGGGGTATGTGTTAACAAATTCTCTTTTGACTTAACTGCCCTATCCACATCTTTTGGGATGGGTTGAGGAGCGGGTGGTTCTGCTGGTTCAACGGGTCTTTCAATAGCGTCATCCGCTGTGGTTAAACTCTTGTCTAGCATCATGTAAGGCGGCATGATTTCCTTTCTTAAATCAGAAGGTAATTCTTTATTAAATTTTTCAAAAATATTGGTATGAAGATAACCATTTACATAATCAGCATGAATTTGCATGACGTATTTCATCGCGTTCCCAGGCATATTGAGAAGCCTCGATAAGGCTAGAAATTCGCCCATATTTTCTAATTGTTCTTCACTGGGATGCGGCGTCAGAGGATTTGCATGGCGCCAGGCAGTAACTTCTGTCGCTAAGGAGTCGAAGTCCTTCTTCATCATAGGCTCTAGGGCGCTGGTAACGGCTGCAGCCATTTGTATATAAGGCAACTTCACAAGTTTGAATTCTGGAATAATTTGAAGCGTTGCCTTTTCTAGTATTTTAAGGAGTACCGGTTTAAACGATTCTGTAGCAATTAATTCACTGGCTGTATTCATCAGTGCTGTTGTAACCATTTCAGCCCCGACTATTCTATCTTCTTTTTTTATTGCTTCTGAAGTTTTTTCCATGACTTGCAATAGGTTTTTTGTGAGCAGGAAAACAGCTTTGACGCCGAGTTGACGTTTTTGTTGTTGCGAGGCATCAAGGATTGCATTGGCTTTAATCAACATATGAATAGACTCAGAAGGGCTAAGTCTTGCTGTACTTTTATGGTGTTCCTCATCAGGTGCTCCCACGCATTCAGGATGCTGAGAAACTCTTTGCGCTAACTCGGGATCTCCCAATAAAAAATCCGCTTGCCAATGAAGAAATTCAGCTCTGAAACGGTGTAAGTTTTCTTTATTATTGGCAAATTCTGCTGCAAAAGCGATTCGTTCTTTTGTGCTTAAATCGGGATTTTTTTCAAGCTCATGATAATGTAACAAAAACAAGTAGGTTTGATCCGCACAAAGTTTCTCAGCACCATGGCCAATTAAGTCAATCACGTGTGGAACACCATCGATCACAATGACGGGTGAGACGTGCCCAGGGGCACCATCTGCATACGTGGTGAAATGAATGTCCAAGTGGCGTTGGTTAAAAAATGTTTCAACCAAAACTTGGTTCGTGGGTTCACTAAAGCGCTCTGGTGGAATGGGAATGAGGCTCTCTCCAAAGGCTACAAATTGCAAAGAGGGCATCATGAGCAAGAGTTCGCCACAAGTGTAGCCATCAATTGCTGTTTCTTTCATTTCATCTTTAGAGAGATCTTTGGCCAGAACAATTTGCATGCTGTGTTTTGCCAAAATTCTCGCTAAAGGGGTGCTTCTATCAGCATGGCCTAAGACGGATCTCGATTCTATCATTCGACGGATATTCGTTTCTCTTGCCACTTTCAATACATTGAACGATTCTCTATCCCCATGTCGAATCTCCCCGGCTTCATCCCTTCCGAAAAAGGCGAGATCGATACCGTCACAGAATTTGTTAGCGACCCAATCTACCATCACTTTGTTAAAAAGTTTGGTGGCCAAGGGTGAAGCAAATTTGCATTGGAGTTCAGAAAAAACAGATCGATTGAGACCTTCCTCCCATTGCAAAATCTGCTCTTCAATGTAAGTTGTATGATGAACTTCTTTTTCTGACGTGAGTTCTGTGACGCGTTCGCTTTGTTCGAGTACGAATTTTTTGGCTTTTTCACCCAATTGAGGTATATCTCGTAAAATGACTTTAAGCCCATTTGCGATATTTACTACCAAACCGGTACAAAAGAGACCATCTCCGATGGCTTTAGACTTTTGGAAAGACGCTCCATGTTTCTTAGCTGAGCTTGCAGCATGGCTATAGCCCCTAACAACGGCATTAAATGCAGTATCTGCCATTGTAAAAGCTTCATCTTTAAGGGTAGCGCTTTTAAATAAGGTAGCATTGAGGTGAGCGATGGTTCCCATCATTCTGGCCGGATTGCCGCCGACTTTCGTGTGAAGCGACGTTAATGCCTCTTGTAGTGGTTGGAGTGAGCGATGAATCGTCTCTTTTAAATTTTGTTCAAAACCACCAAATATACCATTAAAGGCTAATTCAGAAAAAGCAATACCCTCATAATTCTAGCGAAGCTCAGTCTGCGATTTAGTCCAATGTGTCTTTTTGTCAATGCGCGTCATGCTCAGGAGTACATTTTGGCATTTTCTTATTAGCGCACTGACAAAAAGACGCTATTCATTACCATCGCAGCATTTCTTGCCCCACTGATCCCAAACGTGATGCTGGTGCAAACGACACTGATGATTTTATGATTAATATAATTTTCCCAGCTGAAATTACCGTTAATTTGTGCCTCAATCGCAAATTGAATGTCGCCGATCCCTTCCTGAATAAGGGCTTCACCATGAATAGCATTACCGATTGAAAGGCAATAAACACCAATGGCGATTTGTGTCAATCCCATTACCAAAACTAAGGGTGGCCCCCACCAATAGGGAATATTTTCAATCTTGATGACACTGTCTAGACCCCATTCGGTGAAGGCATTTAATTCATCGGACATGCTGTAGCTAAGTTCAACAGATAAAGCATCATGAATGGCTTCTAGTCGGGCTTTCATCCCGCCATCAGAAATTTCACGTCTTTTTTTCGAGCGAATCAATCCATTTGCATTTTGAATCATCCCTTGGAGTGACTTGGTCAAATCCTTGATATCTTCTGCTGTCATGCCAATAGATGAGACGATGGCTTTCATTTCATCTTCAGTGACGGCACCATCATGGTGCAAATGAAGTGGATGCAAGACTCGTTTTTGTACCAAAAGAGCTATCAGTTTCTTAACATGTTGTTCTTCCGTTAATAGCCCAGGCAAATCCTCGGGGCTGAGGGTTGCTTTTTTCTCGAGATCTAGTTCTTTTAAATAGGTTTTAAATTCACGCATAGCGAGAAATCGTGCTTCCACGCTGGGATCGTCAAGCACACGGTCAATAGATGCTTTATTCAATATGGCTTTTGCTGCATCATGCGTGTCTTTTGTAAGTAACCCTTTCTCGCACATGATTTCCCAAAGCGCTTCTTTTGAGGGAAGCACCGACGCTAAGTCCCTTTTTAGGGAAGGGTGTGAGCCATCTCCCGAAAACCAAGATTCGATGATTGGATCTATCACTGTGCGTAGATGGGCATATTCGGAAGGAAGTTTGATTGCTTTAGCACTCATGGGTGAGGCTTGTTCAAAAACTTTTTGTTTAAATGGCCGAACTGGTTTCACAAATTTAGATGCAGCAAGTTGCTCAAAAATCAATGCGGCTTTTGTATCATCGGCGGTAAGTGAGACAAATTGGCTGGAATCAAGGGTTCGGGAACCATTAAGCGCTCGCACAGAATCTTGAAGATATGCGTAAACACGAGCTTTGTTTTCTGTTTGACGTCTATATTCGTTGCAGAGCTGACCATGACCTTCTTTGGCGGCCAAGGCCCACATCGATTCAATAACATTTGGTAAGTTGGCAAGAGTCGTCATTCGGCGTTCAAAGGTATGGCCTGCCCGAACTAAACATCGCCTAGCGTCTTTAAAATTAGAACTATTTTGATTAATTAGCGCCATGGCTTTGTAGTAGTAAGCACCTTCTGCGAAAGCACGATCACATTTGATGGCTCTATCAAAATAAGAGATAGCATTTGGATAATCTTCCATTTTTACGTAATATTTCCCAATTAAGGTATATAAAGTTGGATCCTTGATGCATTGTTGTGGCGAAAGCGTGGGAGTAACCACCTCTTCTGTTAATTGCTCCATTAATTTGCTTTCTTCAGCTGGTGTTTTAAGGGTGCCAAGGGTGTCATGAATTTTATCAAGCCAAAACGCCCACTGAAATAACACTCCATCCAGCATGATGTCTGCAACTGCTTTTGGATTACTCATTTCTAGTTGATTGCGGATTTTTTCATAGTGAAGACTGAACACATTGAAAAGTTTTTCTTGAAGACGAGTTTTTGGGATTTGAGTTTCTTTGAGATTGGCGATCCTTCGTTTTTCATCTTGATCGCGAGCCTCACGGATGCTGGCGACACGACCAGCAGGCGTTTGATGTGTTGTACTTAGATCGCCTTGAATGGGATCGGCCTCCCAAATCATTCGTCCAGATCCAGGCTCCCCTTTTCGACAGGCCCGGCCTAGATCTTGTTGCTCAATTCTAAGATTATTAGGACACTTTGTTAAAATAACATGGAGCCCTCCTGCCGCTTTAACCCGTTCGTCAATGAGGATGTCGGTTCCTCTTCCAGCAAGGTTACTGGCAACAATAATGCTTCCTGGGGCGAAAGGCTCATGACCTATGGTGTGTGATTTAGTGAAATAGGGAATAATTCTACGTTTTGAGTGTTCAGGATGGGCTTCAAGGGTTTCTAAAATAGTCGTTGCGTCTCGGATGCTATCGTTAATGACTAAGACCACCCGGTTTTTAGAGATCAACAGAGAATCTCTGGCGATCGTAGCTGCCCATTGTTGCCTTCTGTCGCTCAGATCGGCTGAATCGATCAACTCTGGGGGTAACATATCAAATTGACGGGGACAAAACGTCGGCAAGTATTCAATGGCAATTCCAAAAGCTTCTGTGAGCAAGTTTTTTTCAGCCATGGATCCTAGGGTTCCTGTCATCCCATATAATCCAGTTTTTTTATACAATTCAAAAAAACTAATATTTGAAATAAAAATGGAATTAAGGGATTCTGGATGAAATTTGCCCGCATGTTTTAACTGTAAAAATTGTTGTTTACCATGGCTTAAAGCCGTGTTGTCCAGTTCAACTCCGGTATCTTTGTCCATGAGGACAATGGTATTACCTGAATCTGAAAAATCTAGTTTATAACAATCGTTAGTGATGAGGTATTGACAGGCTTGGAAGGCACTTTCAATCCATATATCAAGGCGTCGTTTAACAAATCCTTCCTCGCCATCAAATTCTTTTGGAATGGGGATGTCACCGTCATCAATCAAACGGTTGAGGTAATCTTTGATCAATGCTTTGGATTTTTCGCTACCGTCCATCACATTGGGCGCATGTATGGCGGCCAAAATATGAACCATCAATACTTCAAGGTGTTCAAAACCAGGGATGTTTTTTGATAAAATCAGTAAATTTTCACCTTTATCCAGCAACATGCTGTCTACTTCATCGACAATTACGGTCTCAAAACGACGGTTATTGCGAGTTTTTTTATTGAAAAATTTTTCTTGTAAAACGTCTCTCTGGAAACTAGAAATGTCGCCATACACAATCTGCTTTTGATAGCTAAGCGCTAAAACATCAGGTCTATCATCAATGTTATGGGCAGACTGTAGATCAAAGAGTTCATAGAACGGTTGATTGGTTTCAACGTCTCGACGCGCTAATACACTTGAACTTGTCACGATATCTACGTATTGCCCTGAAAGCGCTTTCACAACCGCGAGCATGGCAATCACTAAAGTTTTCCCTTCCCCAGTTGCAATTTCTAGAAATGAGCCGGAAGGATGTTGTAACGTCGTCAACAAGGCCATTCTCTGGGTATCGCGAGGTCGGCAACCGAAAGCATGGTAAGCTGCAAGTTCGATGGCCGAGATGAGTTTGTGAAACTCGGATTTATTCCCCGCAGAACACTCCTTTGCAGCCAACTGAAAAGCAGTTACGTTTTCTTTCAAATAAAGTACGAATGCTTCACGTGTGGGATAAAGCTCGAGCAGAATCTCCCAGTGATGATCAATCTGTGCTAAATCGTCATCCAAACGTTCAACAAATTCAGCTGTAATAGAGGTGTTTCCAGGGTGAGTTCGGAGCAACGCTAATAACTCAGGTCGTCTTCGCTCGCCTACGGGACTTTCATGACGTAGATGGGGTAATAACGAAACAGCCCAGTGCTCAGGGGAAACGCTACGCAATTGTTCATAAAAGGCGTCATTGATTTGATATTGATTCTGTAAGACAGCGCTCAAAATATCAAGAATAGAATCCAGTGCGCCACAGTGTTTTTCTTTTAAAATGTCGATGTATTGATTACGAACGTCCGTGCCGAAATAAGTCTCCAATTCATTCATTTTAGAAACTAAGTTCTCAAAACCCATGTGGGGCCTAAAATGAATCAATTTTTCGAGAACGATGAAGCGATCAAGTTCTAATGACCAATGACCCAGATCAAATCTTTGGAGATGCTTAAGTAAATCCTCGGTATAATGAACCTTATTTAAATCATGAAGCAATATTTCTAAGGTTTCCCATGGGATGAGTTGATTGGAGGGCTGCAATTTTAAATGTTGTGTTAATCGATATAACAAAGGGGCATGGGATGAAAGTTCACAAAAAAGCTGAACGATAGATTTTTTTTCAGACACCTGCTCACCCATACCATGCGAAATTTTTGCTAAAATTTGCTTGACTGCTTCATCGTGTCGGCAAGTACGAAGCGTTTCCATGATGACCCTTTTTTCATAATCACTCAATTTTTGATCTTCATGTAGGCATCTTAGGAGGGTCTCCTGGTGTTTTTTATGACGAGCCAATTGAATCGATTCAGGGAGTGTTTCCCAAAAATTTGATATCGGTTCAAAAAGCGCTGGATAATCAGATTGAATCGCCTGATAAAAGCTGTCTGTGGAAATTGATACTTTTTCATGGGATCCATCAAGGGCGCTTCTATCAAAGATGCCTTTATCGGTGATTATTCTTTGTTCGCGCATACGTTCATAAACGCGCTGAGAGCGCGATTCCCCAATGAAGGCCTTGAATTCAGTAGGTTTGATAACTGGTAAGTTTAATTGCTCTTCAGAAAGATCAAAGCGCTTTCTGGTGATGCTCATAAATTGCTCTATTGTTAGGCAAAACAACCATTCCTCAGGGGGGCGCGTGCGAATGACGTGCTCAAGTTCTTCTTCGTGTTCCTCGAAAAGATCTATCATACTTTGCGCAAGCAAAAGAATATTGTTGGTAAATGAGGGAGAAAATGGTTTGTGACCTAGCGATTCATGAAGTGCTGAAAACATTAAATCAAGGTTCTTTGGGGTAATTTTATGTTTGGGTAAAACCGCTGCAAGGGTTAAAAGAATAGGGTTGGTACTTTCTTCATGCCTAGATTCGCGGAATAATTCAGGGAGGAGGGCTTCGGCTCTTCGTGCGCGCGTTCGTGAAGCGATGGGGTCCTTCATAACCGCGTCTTCTCCTGCAGAATGTTTGGCCCTTTTGGATGTCTTGGGATTGCTTGAAACAACGGGTATGGGGGCTTTGGTGCGTTTTGAACGCTCGGTAAATGTTCTCATGTTATTTATCCTTTCTTAGATAAGCCAAGGGGACATAATCAGACGTTTTCTTTGGTGTGATTGATAAAATTTTATCGAATGTAAAAAAAAGATCACGGGCAGGTTTCGGAGCAATGGCGTGTGTTTCTCTGAGGAGCTGGGTTTTGAGTTGATGCAAATGTGCTTCTGTATTCTGGATTTTTTCCTGAACAGTGCTTAACTGTTTTCGTAATCTCTCTAAATTGGAGAGATGCGGCGGTGCGTCGGGTGAACGTGCGATCGTTGCAAGTCGCGACATCACGATTTGTTGTTTGAACCCCAACAAAAAAGACTCTGATTTGAGCAGATCGAGCAAGTGCGCAGCGACTGCTTGGGTGGAAATAGGGGCTTGTCTTGTTGCTTCTTCGCGAGGGAGCGTAGAAATGCCGCCTCGTGTTCCATGAAGCGTCCGCTGGCTTTCAGTTTGTAAGGTGCCTTGATAGCGTTCAAAGTCATCCAGCGTTCGGAGCCGTTTTGGGATTGTCGCACCACTTCCGAAAAGCCCCCACTCCATATCGATGAATTCATATTCACCAAGACCATGTTTTTGTTTAGAGAGCATTCCCTCTCTCCAAACGGCTTCATCAATGCCATCTTTTCCAGGTTTACCCCCTTCGCCGCCTTCTCCAGGTTTTCCTTGTTTTCCGACGAGGCCTTCTTTAAATAATCGAGAGGGAAGATCAGGGGTTTCATCAAGGCATACTATTTGAAGATCACCTGCATATCCCCCATGCCCACCAAGACCTGCGCCGCCTCCATTTTCACCTTTAGAGCCTAATGCACCTCGAGTACCTTTGGCCACGTTGGCATAATGAACACAATACCAACCTCCACCAGGGATGGCAGAGCGCTTGACGCCATCTTTTCCGCTTTTTCCGGGTAGGCCGTGTTTTCCATCGCCACCGTCACCACCAGCACCGCCATGACTTGTGAGCGTTAATTGTTTTCCATTGACGAATGAGTTGGTTTAGACTTAAATTGTTGAATAATCTGGTTTAACTGATCCAATTGGCGATGCGAAAAGGACGTTTTTTCTTGTAAGATAATGAGGGCCTCGAGGATGTCTTTCAGGTCTAAAACATCACGGATGCGGGGATGAATGATGATATCATATAAATTTCGAACAGAGGCATCCTTAAGGATCATCAGGAGCGTTCTGTTATGCGTTACCAAAGCGGAATAAGAGCATAAATAATCCGAAAGACGTTTTTGCAGTACAGGCATTTGCCCGTCTATTTCTTCTAACTGATGGAGACTAAGATGTATCGCTGCTGAAAAACCCTGAGCCCATCGTATCATTACATTCTTTAATTCTTGTAACGGAAGATCATCTGAAACACTCAGTAATTGTTGATATTCAGGAATGTCATGAAAAAAAAGTCGCCATTCTCTCAGGGCAAGCAGAGGATCGTCATGGATAAGGTTAACAATATGAGAAAACTGAGCCAATCGTTCTTGAACAAAGCTCTCTCTATCCACCGACGCATGTCGTAAAGCAAGTGACCATTGCATCGAAATTTGACATTCTATCTGCTGGTTCCAATAAAACCAAGCTGGATCATGATGGGCGCTTGAGGCAGATTCTCTTCGTGCAAACATATAATGAACCTTGTGCAAATTGAACGCATGTCATCATAATTGTTGGAGAGTATCATTGCAATCGTCGTGATCTTCCTATAGAAATTCCCGCTCAAAGAACTCCCACAAGAGGCCATGCTGGCTCTGACTTCTTGAAGCGGGAATTTCTAATATTGCTCGTAACTCCATAATAAATTTTTAAAAAAAGAGACTTTTGTCTTTTTTTTGTTGCATTTCTCAATACTACGTGGTATAGCTTAAATACCACGTAGTATTGAGATAGCTAGCATGAAACGTAAACGATTTATGCCTGCATTAGAGGACAATTTCAGAGAAACCATCATTAGGCAAGTAATTTAAGATGCGTTCGCCCTGGGGCGGTAGTAGGGGATTGTCGACGCTCAAAGTCTATGATAGCTTTATAAGGTTTTAACAGGCGTCGAGAGTCACATGGAACAACAAGAAAGCATCAAAAAGATTCGATTACATACGATTGATTGGTTATGTGAACATTTTCCTTCGGCATTTTTCAAAGACACCAAACAACTGAGACCGCTCAAAATAGGCATTTTTGATGATGTCATCGATTTCTATGAACGGCTTGAGTCTCCGCCATTTAGCAAGAAGAATTTAAGAGAGGCTTTGAATTATTACAGTGCTTCTCCTGCATATCTCAACTGTCAAAAAACAAACGCCGCTCGTGTTGATTTGTTTGGAAACGAGGTCGATGTGGTCACTGAGTCTCAAGCGAAATATGCTCGTAGTCGTTTTCAAGAACGATACTCCGATTCTCACACCGGGTAGAAAAAAATCAACGCTTAGGTTTTTTTTCACACACATTGCTTTTATTTTCTTTTGATTGTCTATAATTAGTAGTACAACTCTAACCAAAGGATTGTACTATGAACAAGCATATCAAACTCAGTCAGTTTCTTTTCACCACGTTTGGGGCATTTGCCTTGTTGTTAGTGAGTGCGTGTTTTTCTGCAACCACAGAAGCCGCTACCACTAGAACGACTGCTTCTACAGCTCCCGTTCAGCTTGCTTGGTGGGATGGTCCCTATTGGCATCATCATCGATGGAATTGTCCTAAAACGTGTTGGCAAGGCCGTTGGGGTTATTGGCATTGTGAACGACGTTGTTAATTTAATGATGATGGGGGAGGGAGACCTCCCATCATTTAATCACATGAAATCTTAGCTATTTTCGGCTATCATTGTCTTCTTTTAGATTTTGGAGCTGAAATATGAAGGTCGGTCTGAATACCCTTGCAACTCAATCTCAATTAACTGTTGATGGAACCTCCTATCAGTACTTCAGCCTTAAAACCGCAGAGCATCAGCATTTCAAAGGGATTCATCGCCTTCCTTTCTCTCTAAAAGTCTTATTTGAAAATTTGTTGCGTTTTGAAGATGGCGTCACCGTAACCACAACTGACATTCAAGCCCTTGCCGATTGGTTAAAGACTCAAACATCGCAGCATGAAATTGCTTATCGACCTGCCCGAGTATTGATGCAAGATTTTACTGGGGTGCCTGCTGTTGTTGATCTTGCCGCCATGCGCGACGCGATTCAAAGCATGGGGGGCAATCCTTCTCAAATTTCCCCGCTCTCGCCAGTCGATCTGGTCATTGACCACTCCATCATGGTGGATAAGTTTGCCACATCTGATGCCATGCGAGTCAATACAGATATAGAAATGACGCGCAACAAAGAACGTTATGAATT
The DNA here is from genome assembly GCA_026399195.1 of Legionellales bacterium. GTDB lineage: Bacteria > Pseudomonadota > Gammaproteobacteria > Legionellales > Legionellaceae > JAPLRK01. The sequence continues at coordinate 37,792 of JAPLRK010000066.1, read as the reverse complement.
TCTACGTTGGGGACAAAAAGCCTTTGCAAATTTCCAAGTGGTCCCACCGGGGACGGGGATATGTCATCAAGTCAATTTGGAGTACTTGGGCAAGTCGGTGTGGTCAAGTGAAGACAATGGCGTGACTTATGCGTACCCAGATACCTTAGTGGGCACAGACTCTCATACCACGATGATCAATAGTTTAGGTATCTTAGGCTGGGGAGTCGGGGGGATTGAAGCAGAAGCCGCTATGCTCGGTCAGCCCATTTCTATGCTCATCCCGGAAGTGGTTGGTTTTAAATTCACAGGCCACTTAAAAGAAGGCATCACTGCGACAGATTTGGTCTTAACGGTCACCCAAAGATTACGCATCCAAGGCGTGGTGGGTAAATTTGTCGAGTTTTATGGTCCAGGTCTTTCTGAATTACCAGTCGCTGATCGGGCAACCATTTCAAATATGGCCCCTGAGTATGGCGCTACTTGCGGATTTTTCCCCATCGATCATGAAACAATCCGATACCTTGAGATGACAGGTCGTGACATGCACACCTTGGCTTTAGTGGAAGCCTATGCCAAAGCACAAGGACTTTGGTACCATAAGGACTCTGAAGATCCCATCTTTACAGAAAACCTAGAGCTTGATCTCAGTACCGTTGAACCCTCATTGGCCGGTCCAAAACGCCCTCAAGACAAAGTGAATCTTAAAACATTACCGCTAGAGTTTGATGCTTTTGTGAAAGAATTAGGTAGAACGTCTGAACTTAACTTAGACTACTCGGTTAAAAATGCTCCTTACACGCTTCATCATGGAGATGTGGTGATTGCAGCTATCACAAGCTGCACGAACACCTCAAACCCCAGTGTGTTGATGGCTGCAGGGCTACTGGCCAAGAAAGCAATAGAAAAAGGCTTACAAAGAAAACCTTGGGTCAAATCATCGCTTGCTCCCGGCTCAAAAGTGGTCACCGACTATTTAAATCTTGCCGGCCTTCAAAGCTATCTGAATGATCTTGGTTTCAACTTAGTAGGTTACGGTTGTACCACTTGTATTGGAAATTCAGGTCCCCTCCCCGACGCCATATCGTATTGCGTGTCTAACCATGATCTGATCGTATGTTCCGTTTTATCTGGAAATCGCAATTTTGAAGGCCGGGTTCACCCACAAGTTCGGGCCAACTGGTTAGCTTCTCCCCCGCTTGTTGTGGCTTATGCTTTATGTGGCACCACTCGAATTGATTTGAACCATGATCCGATTGGTCAGGACCCTCAAGGTCGTCCTGTGTACCTGAAAGACATCTGGCCAACAAACGCTGAAATTGCTTTAGAAGTTGCTAAAGTGAATGGCCAAATGTTTCAGAGGGAATATGCCGATGTCTTCAAGGGGGATGACCAATGGCAAAGCATCAAAACAGGCCATGGCACGACTTATGAGTGGGACAGTCATTCCACTTATATTCAACATCCGCCTTTTTTCCAAAATCTTTCGAAAAACCCTGCGCCCATCAAGCCCATCCAACAAGCTTATATCTTAGCTTTATTAGGGGATTCCATCACCACCGATCACATCTCCCCAGCAGGTTCCATCAAAGAAAACTCCCCAGCAGGCTTATATTTACAATCAAAAGGTGTGGATCCCGCCGATTTTAACTCTTATGGTTCACGGCGAGGTAATCATGAGGTGATGATGCGAGGGACTTTCGCCAACATTCGAATCCGTAATGAAATGGCAGACGGTCTCGAAGGCGGAATGACACGGCATATCCCTTCTAATGAATTAATGCCTATTTTTGACGCCGCCATGCTTTACCAAGAGGATCAAAATGATTTGGTGATCATTGCGGGTAAGGAATATGGCACAGGCTCCTCAAGAGATTGGGCTGCAAAAGGCACCCTGTTACTCGGGGTGAAAGCTGTCATCACTGAAAGTTTTGAGCGCATTCATCGCTCTAACCTCATTGGCATGGGGGTCCTACCCTTACAGTTTCAGGCAGGCACCACTCGAAACACACTGCACTTAAACGGTTCCGAAAGAATCAGCCTGATGTTTACACCGGATTTAAAACCAAGAGATAAAGTGACCATGGTCATTCGTCGTGAAGATGGCCATGAAGAGAGCACGGAGCTTCTTTGCCGAATCGATACCGGAAATGAGCTTGAGTATTACCGACATGGTGGCATTCTTCAGTTTGTCTTGCGCAATTTGAGAAAATAACACATTTAAGGATCTAGAGTGCCTCAATCTAAAAAAGTACTGAGCGTTTTTTCATTGGTCATGATCAATGTGATTGCCGTGGATAGTTTGCGAACCTTGCCCATCACGGCAAAATTAGGCCCTACGCTTGTTTCTTATTATCTACTTGCAGCTTTTGCCTTTTTTATTCCTGTGGCTTTGGTGGCAGCTGAATTAGCCACTGCTTATCCTAATACGGGTGGGATTTACATTTGGGTCCGAGAGGCCTTTGGACGACGTGCGGCTTTCATCACTATTTGGTTGCAGTGGATTTATAATGTGGTCTGGTATCCAACGATTCTTGCCTTTATATCAGCAACCATTGCCTATCTTTTTTCGCCTGAATTGGCCACTGATAAATTATACTTATTGGCCTCTATTGTTAGCTTGTTTTGGTTATTCACCCTATTAAATTGTTTTGGAATGAAAATTTCAAGCATCGTCAGCATCATTGGAGCATCCGTGGGCACCCTTGTACCCATGATTGGGATTATTATTTTAGGTGTGGTTTGGATGGTTCAAGGTCGTCCCCTCGAGGTGGGTTATCCCTCTACCTGGTGGCCAGATTTCAGCTCATTTGGCAATTTATCTCTATTTTCTGCGGTTTTATTTGGATTACTAGGAATGGAGATGTCTGCTGTGCATGCCGAGGAGGTGAAAAATCCTCAACGCGATTACCCACGCGCCCTCCTCTACTCCACTTGCCTTATTTTTGGTACGTTAGTCTTAGGATCATTGGCGATTGTGCTGGTAGTTCCCGAGCGTCAGCTGAGTGTTGTTTCCGGGTTAATTGATGCCTACGCCATTTTTTTTAACGCCTACCATATGTCCTGGATGACGCCAATTACCGCAATTTGCATTGTCGTTGGAGGACTCAGTGGGGTTTCGGCTTGGATTATTGGCCCTACCAAAGGGCTGTTAGTGGCGGCAAGGGATGGTTGCATCCCAGCAGCCTTTGCAACAGTCAACCGACATGGGGCGCCTGTTAAAATTCTCATCACACAGGCCTTAATTTTTACACTATTGAGCAGTGTTTTTGTCCTTTTTGATAGCATCAATGCCGCCTATTGGATTTTAAGTGCGATGTGTGCCCAGATGGCTTTGATGGTGTATGTCTTTATGTTTTCTGCGGCGATCAAGCTTCGATATAGCCAACCCAATCAACCTAGAGCTTATCGCGTTCCTGGAGGAAAACTGGGCATGTGGATCGTGGCGAGCATTGGCCTTATCTGTTGTTTAGCCACCATTCTTATCGGTTTTGTTCCCCCCTCACAAATTCCCATCCAACACCCCCTCTTTTTTCAAGCTTTTCTTATCTCAGGCTTAATCATTTTTGTGATGGTCCCCTGGTTGATGTCGAAAAAAAACGAACCACCTAAGGCCTGTTGAACTTTCTTTCAAAAATGCACAATCATGTCGATCGCCCCTAATAAAGTATAGTGTTTATCTGGTGCAATTTGAGCATTTGCATCCCCATTGAACGCGTTGTTATCCAGCGCATAATAATAACCAATCTCTGGGCGCACCTCTATCTGTGGAGAAAACCAATATTGGGAGCCAACCATAAAGTTGAATGTTTCTCTCTTGTAATCACTCCCCTGCTTTCGTATGGGCGATACCTAGCATCAGAGGACTATCTACAGCATTTGGGGTACTGACACCCAGGGATGAAGTGGCACCATAGGGCCATTCCGTAAATGGCATGGGTGGCGTCGTCTGAGGTGTTGTAGGCCAACCTTCCCGGTGATAAGCATCGAATGGTAGTGCGACTTTTTTCGGTTCAGGATGATCAGCAGCCCAAGCCGAGGTTATCAAGGTACTTAGGACCAAACAAGTCAGGTCTACCCTAGATAAATGGTATGTTTTCAGATCTAAATCCTTTTAGGTTAGCGCCTTAATCAAAGACTTTTCGATAAATAATCCCTGCATAACCACCGCTCACCGCAATGGATACTCCATCCAATTTATATTTTGTAGTTGATAAATAAGTTCCAGCGACAGCAAGGCCTGCGCCAAAGGCAACGTCGTATATATGATGCGCCTTGATTTGAACTCTATTATAAGCAACGTACATAGAGCCAATATATAGCGGAATGCTGTATTTAAACCCATATCTGAAATGAACAAAGGAGGCCCCAGTAAATGCTAAAGAGGTGTGGCCTGAGGGAAAAGAAGAACAACAATGGCCATTAGGGCGTCGTTCATTAACCACCTGTTTTAACACCTCAGTGGTCCCTTGAACAACCCCTGTTGCCAGAGCCAGTTGTAAAACGCCTTGATAATCTTTCAGGAATAAGGAGGCAGCGGCGCCTGAAAGTGGCATACCAACACTCACTATATCCCCTGCTCCAAGGGATGAATGAGCTACATAGCTACTGAAAAAAAGTATAAAAAAGAGCTTGTTCTGCACCTTTCACCACCCCAATGACCCGAGATGGATCATCTATACACTTTTGCTATATTTAGACAACTTGGATCAGAGAGGGTGCGCCCATCTGATCCAAGTTGAACCTTATCCTTGAAGCGTTTTGAACTTATCCAATAAACTTAACATTTGATTTTTACTGATTTGGCCGACAGATCCCAAGGTTTCAAGTTTCTGTCCATCCGCATTATAAAAAACCATGGTAGGGATACCATAGATTCCAAACGTTTTTTTAATGGCGGCTACCGATTCGTTTTTGTCACTGAGATTGACGCGAAGATTAACAGCCCCATTCATAGCCTTTACTACTTCAGGTTGATTGAATACATGGCTATCCATCGCTTGACAGTCACTGCACCATGTCGCAAAAAACTCAATAAAGACCGGTTGATGGTGCTCTTTTGCCCGTGCGAGCTGCGTTTTGATGATATCCACTGAATTGGCTGGTTCAAACGAAGCCGATACAACAGCAGGTGTTGTGATTTTTGTTTCAAGCCAAATGTTCTTATAGGCCAATGCACCCGCGGACATCAGTGAGCATACAGCAAACCCCTGAAGCACTCGACCAAAAAAATGCACTTCATGGCGCCATATCCCAAAAATAAAGGCACTTAAAACTAGGAAAGCCGCCCAAAGAAGAGATAGCCAAAAGCTGGGTAACAAACGACCCAGCATCCAGATAGCCATAGCAAAGGAGAAACCACCAGCGTCGACAGTGAACCCATAACCCCTGCAGATAGGATACCGCATTGGTGAGATTTGGACTGGAGCGGTTTCAAAAAGGAAGGCATACGCATCTCAAAAATCCCCAATAGCCAAAATCCCATCAAAACAAAGAGACCACTGAACAACGCTATAATGACAGGCTGTTGCATAAGGGTTTGAACGGTACTCCCAAAATACGCTGCCAACATTCCTGCAATAGCGTAAGTAAAGGCCATCCCCAAAACATAACTTAACGACAGGTGCAGCGCGCGCTTGCCACTATGAGCATGTTGCATTCAGTGAAAGCTGGCTCGAACAAGGGGTTCCCCGGCTTTGCATCGTTACTGGAGTTGATTTTTGCTGTTTAAAACCCATGAAAGATTTCAGTGGCATCAGACAAACACTGGCCATGATCAACAAAAGCATGAGATATCGACATTGTTTCATAACCTGTAATGTAACGTGAACTGCTTCAAATGCAAACATATATTTAAGTTATCTTAGTGAATATACTAAAGAAATTTCAAAATCAATATCGCAAAACCTTGTTGAAATCTGTACGATAGACCTCCTTTAAAATATGGAGATTGTACATGCCTTATAAATTATCAAGTCTTGCGGCCTCTGTTAAAAATAGAATGTTTTCAGAAGCTCGAGATCGCTCTGCCTGTGGCGTTTCAGTGATGGTCCGGCTGCCAACGGTTGTGAATGGAGAAATCATTCGCCCGAAGCCTACGCATGCGATGGTTCAACAAGGTTTGGAAGTCCTTGGTAATTTTGAATACCGCACGGGATATAATCCTGTTCACAAAATTCATGATGGCGCAGGCATACGAATCTCGTTGTCGACTCGTTTTTATTCTGAAAAAGTCAAACAGGGTGAGTTCATTTCACCCATTGGAGAGTCCTTGTCCAACGTCACGCTCAAGGAAGGTGGCTTTGGGATTGGCCAATACTTTTTACCGAAAAACGCACGAGACATTCTTCAGGAGCAAAGCCTCATTGAACAATGCGCAAAAGCTGAAGGGCTGAGTGTGCTTGGATGGCGAAATCTTGAACATGCGATACATCCTGAGGTTTTATCAAACACGGCTCGTGATAATATCCCTGGGATGCGCCAAGCATTATTCAAACCGATAAGTGACGAGGTCGCCTTGGAGCATGCGCTAGAAAAAGTAGCTTTCAGGATTATCACTGAGTCTAAACAAACGGATATTGTCTCTCAATCCTCACAATCTATTGTCTACAAAGGGACCATCCCCACCCAATTATTAGGTGCTTTTTATGGTGATCTCAAAAATCCTCTACAAGAAACCATTTTCGCCTTACTACATGGTCGATTTTCAACTAACACGGCCACATTATGGCCAAATGTTCAGCCCTGCCCCTATTACTGGGCACACAATGGAGAGCTTAATTCAGCACCGAGAAACTTTAGAGAATTGCAGCAACAGCTGGCAGCACATGGACTTCAAGTCCCTGCGTCCACTCGAACCCAATCCGACTCGATTCAATTCGATCTGGATCTCTTTCTTCAAAGACAGATGCAAGGGGCTTCGCTATATGAAACATTTGTTCGCTTGATGCCACCTCCTTCTTCACCAAAATACTCTGCCGAAGTTCGCGCCATGCTCAATTATTTTCGACGGTTACGCACCCCACATAATGGCCCTGCGTTTGGTGTGGCAATAGCTGACAACCATATCATCGCTAAATTAGACGAGGGTGGCTTACGTCCTGCTCATATTTGTATTAATGAAGATGCTTTTGGAGTTCGTGAATTGCATGCGGCATCCGATAGTTATTTGCTAGCACCTCCCGGCGGGAAGATCATTCAAAAAGGGCATTTGGCCTCAGGAGACATGCTCTTGGTCACGCCAGAGGGTGACATTTTGAATACCCACCAAATTCTGTCTAAAATTTCGGCTCGTTATCACCAAGTAAGCCCTGATTATTTTCAAAGACGTCAAAAAGAAACCACGCTACCCTTAACGACCCATGTGCTGCAACCCCTCGTGGCACCCATTCCACATGATAAATTACAGCGAAAACTGTTTGCATCAGGCTGGGATTCTGAAGCCGTCACTCAATGCCTACGTCCCATGGCTGAGTCCGGCGAAGAACTCGTCGCCGCTATGGGTAATGATACCAACCCTCTTTTTTCAAAGGAAATGCCATCCCATATGTCGCACTTTATGGGAGAAGAATGGGTTCAAGTATCCGCGCCTTCCAGAGACTACCTTCGAGAAGTCCTAGAATTTGTCATGTCCACATGGATTGGTCCTATTCCCCAGGCAGTATCGCCAAAAGCAAAACAGATAGAATTAGAAACGCCCATATTACAGCCCGAAGTATTTCATGCGATTGAGCATCATGAAACACTCAAGTCCTGTGTCATCCATATCTGCTTTCCAGCACCCTCAGCTGGAGAACTCTCTAGCACGATGGCACGTGAAATGCTTCAACGAGCGTTGCAACAAGTGCTGAATGATGTGCGTTTAGCCGTTCAGGGAAAAGAAATCAATTGTCTGATTTTAAGTGATAGACACATCTCTCAAGACAAGGCCTCAATTCCTGATGTGCTAGCCATTGCCGCTGTTCGACAATATCTTGAAGTCAATCATCTCACCCGAGAAGTTTCTATTCTCGTAGATACCCTCCAAGCGGTGAGTCCCCATCAATTGGCTACTTTATTAGCATTAGGCGCCCAAGCGGTTTATCCTCGAGGCTCATATGAAAAATTAAAGTCCCTCTACGAAGAAAGCGCTCCTCTCAAACTAGCAAACTATTGTAGTGCCTTAAAAAAAGGCTTGTTGAAAAGTATGGGCATCTTAGGATTAACCGACGTCAATAATTATATCAACGGTCGGTTTTTATCCGTACTAGGCCTTGATTTTCAGGTGGATCCAAAAGCGCCTCCCGACGAGCTTTCCCTTGGCAATATATTCTCGGGGATGTCCTCCCCACTAGGCGGTTATCATCTGGGAGACATCGCTCTTGATCTCTTCAAGCGTCATGCCGATGCTTATGATCCCATGCATGACTTTACGAGATTGCCGCGTTCAGGCTTCTTCATGCCGGAACATGGGGGCGTGAAGCACGGTTTCGGACCGGAGGTGGTCAATGCCACAGCATCTTGGATGCAGGCTGAGGACGTATTGGCGAAGTCATTCCAATTAGATCAGATGCTAGCACGACAAGGAATTCCTGGCTTTGTGAGTGATCACTCTCGATTCACACCATCGGCGGGATTTTTAGATCCCAGAGAAAAAAATTATGGCACCCCTGTTGGGCTATACCCTGTCACCTATCTAGAGCGCTTCAAACCCTCAAAAGAATTTCTAAAAATGTCTCGAACGTTGGATGAATACAAACGAGCGCACCCAACATCGCTTAGAGATTATCTTGCTTTTAAGAAACCTTCCTCGCCAGTGACCCCTTCGACAGACTTAGAGAGCCAGCTTTCAATCCGTAAAAAGGTTTGCACCGGCGGCATGAGTCGCGGGGCTTTAACGGTAAGCCCTGAAGACAATCCAGACCAGCTAGGTGCTCATGAAACCCTAACCGCCGGCATGAATGCGGTTCACTCTAAATCAGGATCTGGTGAAGGTGGTCAAAGGTCTCAAGATATGGACGATCCACTCAAGACGTCAGGGATCAGTCAAGCCGCTTCTGGAAGATTTGCTTTTAGTGCAGAGCAACTGCGCGCAGGGATTTATAACGAATATGGGGAGCTTGGGTTAGAGCTAGAAATCAAAGTGGGTCAAGGTGCAAAACCTGGTCAAGGAGGAAAACTGCCTGCAGAAAAAGTCACTGTTAGCTTCGCAGCCTTACGTGGGGGATTAGCTGGTGTTGAGCAAACAAGCCCACCTAATCAGTATACATTACAATCAATAGAAGAATTTGATGAATTTCGACATGCTATTCTGCGAGTTGATCCTTGCATCACATTATGTGTAAAAATCGTCTCCAAAGAAGGAATTGGTTCTGTTGCGATTGGACTTGCCAAATTAGGTGTCTCTACCATCAATATCGCTGGGAACTCTGGCGGCACAGGAGCCGCTGAGCAGGGCAGCTTGAAATTTGCGGGCTCACCTTCTGAATTTGGATTAGCTGAAGCCGATAGAGCCCTACGAATGGCAGGACTTCGAGAGTTGGTGACGCTTTGTGTGAGTGGCGGCATCAAAACTGCCGATGACATCCTTCTGCTCGCTGCGTTAGGGGCTCAAAGGTTTGAGTTTGGATCATACGCCCTAATGTTACTTGGCTGCCGAATGCTGCGTACCTGCAATAAAAGCTGCCAACCGGGTGTGACCATGGATGGACATTTATTTAAAGGTCAACAAATCAATGTCGAGCGTTTCATCGTTAACTTGGCCGCAGAAATCCAAATGAAGCTTAAAGACATGGGGATCCCATCGCTTGAAGCTCTTCGTGGAAGAACAGACTTGTTGGAGGTCATATCTCCTGAGATAAACGCTCGATATCAGTTTTCAGCGATCCTAGACCGCTCTGGTCTTCCTGATAAGCCCAGTGCTGAATTGTTGCAAGGCGCACGAGATCATTGGGCTTTGGCATTGATCCATCCCAAGGAAGATGCTTTGGTTCAGAAAATAAAAACCTTTTTTCATGCGAATCCATCAGGTGTTTATGTTTCAGAACCCCTTGATTTGAACATTCAAGATAGGTCCTTTGGTGCAAGTGTGGCAGGCACATTTGTAAAGCATCTGAAGGCTCATCCGGAGGCTCAGATCATCCTCAATACCACAGGGATTGGCGGACAAAGTTTTGCTTTTGTCATGCCTGAAAGAATGGCTATCCATCACACAGGGAGTGTCCAAGATGGTTGTGGTCAGAGCTTGTCAGGTGAGTTGGTTCTTAAAACCCCTTTTGCTCCAGATTATAAAGCTCATGAGCATATCCTTGTGGGCAACATTGCACTCTATGGCGCCAGAGGTAAAGCCTATATCAATGGGCGTGCTGCCAACCGATTTTGTCCGGTAGGTCAAGGGGTTGAAGCCGTGGTTGAGGGGACGCTTGATAGGGCTTGTCAAATGAATCTTTCGTCAACGGTTCTCATCGCAGGCCCAACAGGTGAGAATCTTTGTGCAGGCGCCTCAGGGGGTATTGTTTTTGTATACACCAAAGGCTCCCCTCTGAATCCATCTGACTCCGTTAGAATGGCTCCTACAAAAGAGCGTTTGCCCTACATGACAGCCATTGAAAATATGCTGCGTGACCACGTCAAAAAAACAGGATCAGAAATAGGCACAACCCTGCTTTCTGAGGGGCTAAACCCTGATGATTTTCAAGTGGTTATCCCAAAAACATTGGACAAAATCAAAACTTTCCAAGGGATTGTTGATATCATCAAGACCTATCAATTACGAAAGGTCCCTTTAACGGCAGGGATGCAAGTCTGGTTTGACCAAAAAGTAATCTCGCTTTTAGCCAAACAACCCCCCTGTTCATCTCATGAACTAGATCAACTCCGTCTTGTCCTCGCGCCAGCTAAGTCTCGTGTGCTTTCCCCGAGTGTTCATGAACAACTGAGTACTTTTCAGAAATCGGGAAGTCAACGCACGCTCGCTCAAAAAATAGCCGCAAAACCGGTGCCTAAAATCACCCAAGTGCAACCTGTCGAGGTTCGCTTAAGTCATGTGACGGGCATTTTAGATGTTATTTTACGACATGCCCTAACGGAAATCACAGACTATGTGGAAAAACTGTCTCATGATGCAGAAGGATGTTCTGGCTGTCGATCACAATCCTGTGCGGGTGGAGAAGGCGTCAATACAGGCTGTCCAAGTGGTAAAGCAGTCCATACCATTAATAATCGTCTAAAACGTATAGGGCCTGTTATTGACGGCCGCTTAACACCTAAGCAATGGTCTGCATTAAGGCAAGCGTTTGACGTGCAGGTTGAAGCATCACCTTTCATTGCCTATACAGGAGCTGCCTGTCCTGCACCTTGTCAGGACGCTTGTACTGAAGGCATGGAAGCGGTTCACATCAAAGACATTGAATATTGGTTGTTTCAAGTCGGTCGTGCGCTGGGATGGTTTGATGGTTCAAAAATCTGGAAAGACGAAGAAGTGGCCCTTATTTTTGGAGATCCTGCGGGTCTCAGGGCATATGAAGATGCCATTCGTAGATTCAAGCCGCCTTTTCGTTCTTTTCCCATCAAGACCGACAAAGAACTCATCATCGTAGGCTCAGGTCCTGCAGCCATGCAATTAGCCTTTCATGCGTTGAAAGAGGGTGTGCATGTGCGGATGTATGAAGCTTCTGATAAACCTGGGGGACTCCTGGCCAACGGGATTCCTGCGCATAAATTTGACAAAATTTATTTGGATGAAGATTTTGATCGTTTGAAAGCGATGGGGTTAGAGTTACACCTAAACAGTGAGGTGTCTTTTGATGGACTTCTGTACAAAGCCAGAGGCGTTACCATTGCAAGTACTGAAAATGAACACCAATCCATAGCCCTTTGTGTAGGTGCTGGATCACCAAAAGAGTTGCCCCATGCCGTAACAGAATCCCTTCCCTCAGCGGCAAGGCATAAGATCATCCAAGCCAGTGATTTTTTGGCTATCGCGAATGATCTAGCCATTCTCTTTAAAAAACATCCAGGCATAACGGAAGCCGAACGAGAAGAAACGATCACCTCCCGTTTTGGCCATATGGATCCGCGCGGAAAGAAAATTGTGGTGATTGGTGGAGGAGACACAGCGCAAGACGTGGTGAGGTGGCTTGCCCGGTATTTCAATCAAGCAAGAGGAGAAGACAGTGGTTTGGATCTGCTGATCAGAGGCTATCAACCCTCCACACGTGCAGTCATGGACGGATTTCCTCACCCATCTCGGGCATTGACCTCTGAAAATAAGCTACGAATGGAGGAGCTCGAATATGTCCAAGGAAAAGCAAACCAACTGATCGAGGCTCAAAAAATCACCGTCATGCCCAATGGTAAGCTCTCTCTTGAGTTGAAGGAGGGCAGATTTAAGTACCATGAGGAAATCAATAGCCTCTCCCTAAAAGCCATACAACTCTATGCAGATCTTCCCCGTGACATGCGCCCTCTTGATCCCAAACGCACCGTCACAAGACATCTTGAAGAGATCGATCTCATCATCTGCGCGTTAGGATTTCAGGGTAAAGAAAGTATTCCATTGATGCGTGCAATACAAAGCGTAAGCCCCCCCAGAACTTATGATGCGGGCGATGTGACCGGAACCGAAGCACAAATCATCGTTGGCGCTCAGGCAGGTGCTACCAAAACTTGGCGTGGACAGATGCGGGGTGATATGTCACTCGGATCAAAACCCATCAGTGCTTGGGCAGGCCTTAGGTTATTTCAGGCGGTAGACAGTCGCCCCCCTGAGCTAGGGAAAGGAGTCGTGAGTACGGGTGTTTCCATGCCATCGATGTAAAAACAAGGATCGGGGGGTACGCCCCCCCCCTCTCCATTTTGTGTTTTTCTCATCCAACTGAAATACTCGCAATATCCGTAGTGGAAGAGAAACCCATGGTTGAGAGGCTGAGGGCATTTGCGAGCGTTAGATAATGACTATCCGGCTGGATAGAAACCAGCGTACCATTGGAATATTTGATTTGTGCACTGGAATGCGCCCCAGTAACGATGGTTTCATTGATAAAAATCGGCGCACCTCGCACCAAAGCTCGAGGCTGTTCTCCTTGTTTTGAAGCCACCACTTTGTTCAAGGTAAACAATACATTACCAATAGGATCTGCAAAAAGCACCCCACCACAGCCACTTTATCTACTCGACGCCAAAGAAATAAATCCAGACCTACACGTGAGCTTTCACTCACTAAGATATTCACTTGATAGTACTTTGTCAGATCTTGGAGACGTGAGGCAAGATTGACATTATCCCCAATGACCGTATAAGAGCGACGAAATTCTGAACCCATATCACCCACATTCATTTGTTCTTTCTTCGTGGTGATTATGGTGCTGCAAGTGAGTCATTTTCAACTCCTCTCTAAACCCTATCAGTGTGGCATGTAATGATTTTGTATACGCCACGCCAGTTCGCTGTCTTGGGTTAAATGAGACAAGCCCTTCCTCTATGACTTGTTCTAAATCAGAATACATCAGCGCATGTTTTTGATAATGCACAAAGGTGTTGCGCAACTTTTGAAGATATTCAGTTCTTGCCAAGGCTTCTGGGCGATACCCAACGTAAGAGAATACAAGTGCGGCCCACTGACTGCATAAATCTCGAAACCAGAAAGTCATCGCGCGCTCTCGAAGGTAGTTCCCAAACACGCCTCCAATGAGGGATTGATTCAGGTCAAAATACTTGAGACCTAGCTGGGATAGAGGGTGCGATGGATAAAAGAAATCATTCCGGGTTTGAGTTTTTCTTGAGAGAACATGGACTGGAAGGGACAATTTAAGTATCGGTGGCGCTTTATTCTCAACAGTTTGTAGGTGACAGAGGTATTGCTTATCAGGCTGAGGATCACTGCGTTTTTTTAGCGCAGGCTCCGATACCTGCGCTTGATGCATGATAAGTGTTGGTGCAGCATCTCGAGGTGCAATAGGACATACCATGTCCTTCCTGGGAAGGCAGTGCTCCACCCTGGCTTCAGAATGCGCGCGCATTATTGGAAGGATCTTATCCTTCGCAGGCACAACAAAAGGAGGCTCGGATTTAGAATACGCAGCACTACGGATGTCCTTTTGTGACACATGACTACCCTCGGACATGAGGTATGGCTCTCGTGATGCAGAGGGTTCTGTCATCAGTTCACAAACCTCCATCACCATCTCGAAGCATGCTTCAGGGTGAACATCAGGATGGTGTAGGTGTGCATCTTTAACTTCAGTTGGTTTATCGAAAGCTCTCTCCTCAATGGGAGTTAAAGCTGGTGAAACATCAACCATAACCATGGTTGATTCACTCGTATCTAAAACCCGAAAAGAAGGTAAGTCCATCACCTGAGGCTCTTGCTGGATGACGTCGGCTGAACTTTCTAAATCTAGTTCATGTGAATTTGAAGCATCTATTAACAACACAGTAATGGGTTCTGACTCGTCCGGAGGATTTGGCATTGGATCTCTTATCGGGTCTTCTGTTACTGATTCAGCTTGAGTGCTTACTTGGACATGGGTTCTCAAATGTTCCTGGAAATCAGTAAGTCGACGATTCAGAAGATGATAAATATCTTTAATCCTTGAAGATCCTATAACACCCAACATTTTTTTTGCAGCGGGATTTTCTAGGATGACGACTAAAAACTTTTGGAAAGCCAAACCTATATGAAAGGCTAGTTCATCTTCGATTCGAGGGGTTCCTGTACCCGGCTCTAAATAGTCGAACCATCTGGAAAGTGCAAAATATTGTTTGCCTAAAAAGAGCTGAGATGCAAAATAATTTTTTTTTGATGCCTCCTCAAGCTTATCAGCAATATTCCATATGGCTTGCGATATGTTAGCCGAGTAGGAAGGATATGTTTCAGGATGAGCTAGCCACTCGTCATTAGAATGAAACCTGTGTCCGCCATGAATGGCTTGAATGTCGATCTTAAGAGTAACAGCGGCATGGGTAAATTGAATCATCTCTGACTCGAAAAATAAGGGAAATCGAGCATATTAATTTGTTTTAAATCTATATGCTACTATTAAAGCTTAGGCTGACATTGTAACCTTGATAATTCTACTGGTTGTGCCACTGGTGTTTACCCACCCAGCTAAAACCGCCATTTATGGCTGCGCACGGCACAACATCCGAATTTGGTTTCTTCCCTTTTCTTTGGCTTGGTACATCGCCATGTCCGCGGACTTCAAAAGCGCTTCTTGATGGTTCTCTTTATCCAAGAACAAAACCACCCCAATGCTTGCCGTACAGCTATGTAAAATAGGGGGATTAGATTCGCGGTTGGGTAGTATGATGGAATAGGGTTTAGCAAGGATTTTCCTTATTTTTTCAGCGACAGATAAAGCGTGTACGCGTGATTTGGATTCGTCTTTTTCAAGTGCACCAAGGACCACCACAAATTCATCACCACCCACTCGTGCGATAGTGTCCGTGTCGCGCAAGCTGTTGGTTAAACGACGTGCCACTTCTTTGAGGAGTATGTCGCCAGCGTTGTGCCCGTGTTCATCATTGAGGGGCTTAAAATGATCAAGATCGATATACATTAGCGCACCATATTCACGGTACCGCTGACTTAATGCAAAAGCTTGTCTTAGCCTATCTGTCAGCATTCGACGATTAGGTAAATTCGTCAGCGCGTCGTAATAAGCTAATTCATGCATTTTTTCAACCATTACTTTCAGTTTGGATTCACTCTGAAAAATCTTATTTTGCAGTTCATTTAGCCAATTTAAAACACTGTTACTCATGCTCTTCGGCACAATCAATGGGGTTGAAAAATCGCTATTTCCCATTTGTAAGATGACCGCTCTTAACTTATCAGCTGAACATCCTAAGGTGGCATTCAACGCTCGATAAGTTTGCCACAACATATAAACCAGGATGAACCCCAACACCAATAACACAGCCAAAAGCCAATCAGCCTCGGTCTCTACTTGTTGGACGGTCTTTTGAGTGCGTTGATTGACCATGGCTTCGAAACGGGCAATAGGCAACATGATGTCACGCTTTGCTTGCAAATAGGTTTGGTTACTTAACCTTTGAATGGCTTTGAGGCGCGTTACATCGGTGATATGAGGAGATGATTCCACTTGTTTCATGGCGCCCGATTCCATCTGCGTCAATTCATCTGATTTGGCTTTGGCTCTGGCTAACTCTTGGAACTCAGCTTCAGAAAATTGCGCACGGCGCATCAGTCCTAACAGAGATATTGCCGGACCATTCGCTCGTGGGCGTTTGTTATCTTCAAGCACCAAATCCCAATAAATTGCGGCAGAAAAGATGGGTCGCGCTGCAAGACCGTTTCGAATGTCTAAAATTTCTTGATAATGCTGTTTGTAGAGTGTATCACCGGTCGACACATAGAGACGCACCATGCGAGAGAGATCATCGGATGTTTGACGCAACTCGTCACTTAAAACTTCGGATTTAAGTTCGGTGGCATGCGCTTGTTTTGCCTGTCCTTCGACATAGGAATACAAACCAAATATGATAAAAAAAGCTGCCAATGTCCCTAGGGTCAGCCAAAGCTTTCGAGAAAAATTAGGTTGACTGTTTGAATCGATCATCGAACATCTTATATTCAACCGATGAAACAAATACTTACTTTAACCTTATTCATAGAATGAAACAAGCGCGTTGTAAGGGCTCGCCCTGCATTCTAAACTCATGTAAACTAAAGAATAATTTCGTCAAAGACACCTTCTCAAGAGGTTAACTTCAGCATGAACAATGATGATACTATACACGGACTGTTTGAAAAACATGCGAAGTCTAACCCTGATCACATCGCCATATTAGAGAATTCAACCTCGCTGACATATCAAGAGCTTAACGAAAAAGCCAATCAATTGGCCCATTATTTAAATGCCTTAGATCTTCAGCCAGAAACACCCGTTGCCATTTGCTTAGAACGCTCAATATCCTTGCTTGTGGTCATCCTTGGCATTTTAAAGGCCGGCGGGGTTTATGTTCTCCTCGACCCTAACCAACCAGTTCATCGATTACGCTTCACTTTAGAGGATAATCAACACCCGATGGTGATCACATCATCCCTTCATAAAAAACGTTTTCGTCACGATCCCTCCACATTGATCATACTAGATGAGAAAATAGCGGCTCTCAATGAACAACCCACATCAAATCTCACACACCTCGTTGCACCCCATCAGCTGGCTTATATCATCTATACCTCAGGTTCCACAGGAGTTCCCAAAGGCGTGATGATTGAGCATCGCAGTGTGGTCAATTACGCCCACTTTTTTGCGCATTTTTCTTCCTGCCAACACCAACAACGCATCGATTTTTCCTCCAATGTTATTTTTGATATGGCGGTGACCTGCTCTATTGTGCCTCTCATGCTAGGCTTAACGGTGATCATATGCCCAGACCATGTGAAAAAGGCTGTTGGCCCCTATCTCAAGCATCTGGCTCATCACAATATCAACCTCATTAAAATCACACCCACTTACTTCAAAACACTCATTCACGCAGTTGATCATCACCACATCGACCTCCCCCATGTGGTCGCTCTGATTTTGGGTGGAGAAAATTTATCTACAGCCGATTGTGCGAATTGGCTTGAATTATACCCTGAACATGTATTGTTCAATGAATACGGACCTACAGAAGCTACGGTTGCCGTTTCACACCATCAAATTTCACCGACAGAACTTGCCTCCATCGGCAGTTCTATCCCCATTGGAAACCCAGGATCCAATATGGAATGGCATCTTTTGAATGAGCATCTTTCCCCCATAGCCAATAACGATGTCGGAGAGCTTTACATTGGAGGACCTTGCCTTGCAAGAGGCTATTTGAACCAACCTGAGTTGACCGAAAAAAAATTCATACAAAATCCAATGACAAATTACCCTGAAAATAAATTATATAAAACGGGGGATTTATGTAAGCGGTTAGCGAATGGAGAGTTAGAATACCTAGGCCGTATCGATAACCAAATCAAAATCCGAGGTTATCGAGTGGAACCTGGTGAAATTGAGAAAACATTAGCCGCGCACCCAGTCATCCAAGATGTCGCCGTGTTGGCTCGAAAAGACGAACATGATGAGAAGCTTGTTGCCTACTATATTCTAAAAGAGGGCGCCACATCTCCGACCTTGAGAGAGATACAGGCCTTTTTAGAAGTCAGCTTGCCAGACTATATGATCCCTCAAGCTTTTGTGGGTGTTCATGCTTTCCCACTAACCCCCAATGGCAAATTAGACCCTACAGCCCTTCCTATCCCAAGGTACACCACAAACCAACATTATCAACCACCCAAAAGTATGATTGAAAAAACTTTGGTGAAACTTTGGTCAAAAGAACTGGATATCACCTTAATTGGCATACAGGACAACTTTTTCGAATTAGGCGGTCACTCACTTATCGCCGCCAGAATCATGTCGCAGATCAATCATCAACTAGGAAAAGAAATCAGTTTGGCTGAATTTTATGAAGCAGCTACCATCAAAAAACTTGCCCTTCTAGTGTCACATTTAAAAACCATCTCATCATTCGACGCTGAAAGGGATACCCTGTCCACTGACCATTTAACCAGCCTCCCCTTGAGCGATTTTCAACTGCTGCTTTGGCTATCCACAACCTTTGCCCCAAAAGCCAAAAGAATAAACATTGTCCAACGAAAGAGATTCAGGGGCCGGCTGGATCCTACCGCATTAAATCATGCCTTTGGGAGTGTGCTAAAGAAACATGAAGGTTTATTTTGTCACATTTTAAGTCTACGCCCAGAACAACTCATTCAAAAAAATCTTCCCTTCGACATCATTGAAATTGACCTGTCCACAAAAGATGAGAAAACTACCGAATTCGTGCTGAATGAATCCATTCATAATCTCATAAACCACTATCCCTGGAAAAAAAACAAACCCATGATCCGGGCCATATTATGCCAATTGAGACACGAGGAAAGTGAATTACAAATCGGCATGCCCCATATGATTTCAGATGATGTCTCAACCCACATTTTGTTGTCAGATTTGTCTGAGTTTTATCTTCGCTTCAAAAATGCATCCCCCATCAACGAGATCAAAGTGGATACACGTTATAGAGAGTACCACTTGAATCAACAAAACGCGGCCAATGAGCGCGCCAATCGGGATATGATTTTTTGGGATCACTACCTATCCGATGCTTCATTGCTCGCTCTTCCTCCAGAGCACATCGTTAAAAACATGAAAGCATCTGGCTTGCCCTACTCCACTTATATCAAGATACCAGAACAAGATTTGTTACATTTTCAGCATTTTTGTGCAAATCATGCCGTCAGTCTACATGATGGGTTGTGTGCGGCACTCGGGTTAGCCCTATGCCAGTGTCGTCCAGAGATGAGTGACGATGCGGGCTCTCTTTTTATGAACATGGTCAAATCAACTCGTTGTCACCACCACTATGATGACACCATTGGCTGCTTTCTTCATCTTGAACCTATCAAAGTTTCGCTAAGCAAAACGTCCCAACTTCTTCAGATAGCAAAACAAATACATCATGCGACCATCGAAACAGCGCCTTTTCAACGATGTTCTGGCTTAGTCAAATTGGCGAGCGTGAGCACTTTTCGAAAGAAACAAAACCAAGTCAAAAGGTATATGATAAGCACTTTGATTTATTTATATACTTTACTCCTCCCAACACCCTACCTTGACCGAAAAACATTGAACTTAAGCAAGCGCCTTATGAATGCCAAAAAATCCAACCATTTTGTGCTTAATGTCAATGTTCAAAAAAGCATTCTATCCAAGATTCAGAAACACAAGCCCATCGACCTATTGTTTGGATTAAAAACAAAAAAAACAAAAGCAAACCTTTATGACTTACTAGAAATCGATCAAGTCCTCGATGTTTGCTTTCTGAGAGATGAGACCCATCATTTACCCTATATTGTCTTGTCCGCAAACATAACCCTGGCTTTCAGAGAACATATTGGGAAATCGTTGCTTCAGATCATCCATCAAGAAACATTGAGAAAATCACCTGAAATGGCCCCAAAAATCGAAGAAATAGCACCATAATCCTTTGCAGGACTTAAGCTTATCTGATACTATTTTTTAATGATTATTTCCGAAGGACTTAGGAATGATGAAAAGATGTTTTATGGTTTTACTATGCCTCTTTAGTATCTCGGCTTATACCTGTCCACGCGCCCTACCTACTAATGATCCTAATTTTTGCCCCTCCTTCAAAACTGCGGCCACCTGCTATTGTAGTGATTCAGGTCTTCCCAAGGGGATGTGTGAAGACATGAACCAGCTTTATCTCCGATTGATTGTAGTTTTTGGAACCTTAGATAAAGCCTGCGAGTTTCAACAACACACCACCAAGCGTGACTGCTTGGATAATTGGAATTGTTATCTGCACGGCGGCACTGATTCCACAGCAAAGTCCTGTAGTTCAACAGGTCAACCCTGCCCTTAAATTCTGACCGAGATTTTTCATTTTGAACTTAAAAAAACAGAGTGCTTTATATACCCTGCTCCTTTTGACAGCATTGTATGCTCAAAAAACCATGGCGAATGAGACCCCTCAGAAACATCCTTTTTATCTTGGGGCCGGTGTAGGTTATGGATCAACCACTTGGGATGGCATTGTCCCCCCAGAAAAAAACAAAAATTTGGCGATGAGCTTATCCACACCAAACACCGTCCAGGAAGGTGGCGTGGTTGGGGGGATCTTTGCCGGATATGAGTTTAGCCGATATTTCGCGCTAGAAACCAACTATTTCCGTTTTCCTACAGCCCATGTTTTTTTCGACAAGATAAGCCTCTTCAGCTTCATGAACGAAGGTATGACGGAGCTCATCACGCACACAGAAACAGTCAATCTGATGGCTAAAATCATACTCACTATCCCCCAAACATCCATCAGAGCATTCTCAAGTGCTGGTGCTGCTGGCATTCATCGATTTGATATTCTTTACGACCACTGGCGACTAAGCCCAACCTTCGGCGTAGGGTTGAATCATAACGTCACCCCACACGTGATGGCAGAAATTGCCGCAAACTACACTGCGGGATATGGTGAGTCCCAATTAAACCCTTCAGACGTCTATTTTCCTTTTTTATACTCTGTTCTTATACGCCTGGCTTATCGTGTTTAAAGGTCTTGTCCCATTAACGTTGCCACCTGTAGAATCTTGACAGCCATTAAGCTCATTGGGCTATTGAGAACTCCTTGCACTGCTTCACTCGGGATGACGTGGGGAGTTACAAAAATTGTCAACAGACAATATATGTACTAGACTGTTAAAATAATGGACTAAATGAGCGTGCAATCTCATGGAAGATCATAAGTTCTATCAGTTTGGTGACATAGTATATACTCTACGGTGGTATATCATCGCACTTTGGGTGATCTCGCTTTTGGCGTGTATTCCCTTTCTACCCAATATTATGAACCCATTCAAAACCACTGGATTCATTGACGAGAAAGCTGAAAGCACTCACGTCACTCAGTATCTGAATCAACATCTAGGCTTTAACTCAACCAATAAATTTCTGGTGATGTATCATAGCCCTAACCTTTTGGCATCCGACCCTATCTTTGCCAATAACATCAAAAAATCGCTGTCTTCCTTAGAGGATTTACCGTTTAAATCTGAGATCATCTATCCAGGGGATCATAAAAATCAAATCTCAAAAAACAAACACACCGCCTATGCCGTCGTCATCGTCAAAGATAAGTTGCCTATCAGCGATGATTTATTAGACCGTTTAAAATCATCTATAAAAAAACCTCGCCATATGACCATGCAGCTCGGGGGTGAACCTATCTTTGTTGATGATATGAATCATCAAACACAAACCGATCTCTATAAAGCCGATTTTATTGCAACCCCAGTCGCCATCGTGACGATGATCCTGGTTTTTGGATCACTAGTTGCCGCTATTCTTCCTATCCTATTGGGCGGGGGATCGGCGATGATTATCCTCACTCTACTCTATTATTTGGGGCATTTTTTTACCCTCTCGGTATTTACCATCAATATCGCTTTGTTGTTAGGGCTTTGCCTTTGCTTGGATTATTCATTGTTCATCATCAGTCGTTTTCGAGATGAACTTCGGACAAATCAGCCTATCAGAAAAGTCATTGCAAGGACCCAAGCTACCGCGGGGAAGGCGATTTTTTATAGTGGATTAGCCGTCTTTGCTAGTCTCAGTGCTTTGTTCATCTTTCCTATCAATATTCTTTTTTCTGTGGCCGTGGGCGGGTTGGTAGCTGTCGTTGTTGCGGTGATCACAGCGAATGTATTTTTACCCGCTATTTTGTCTGTCCTCAATACAAACATCAATCGGTTGGCCATCAGAGTCCCAAAACACAATCGATCCAAACTATTCAATCGATGGCATTGGATCGCGGAAAAAGTAGTCAACCACCCCTTGACATTTTTCTTCCCAATCCTAATCCTTCTCCTCATGCTAGGCTACCCATTCCTTTCCGCAAAATTGGGTGTCTCTGATTTTCATATTTTCCCAGAGCACTCTGAAAACAGACGTTTTTTTGACAGCTATTCAGAACAATTCCATGAAAACAACCTATCCCCTATTTTGCTGGTGATAAAAACACATCACCAGATTTTATCGAGCTCAAGCATTTCAGATCTTTATTCGTTCACGCACCGACTGAAACAAAACCCAGGAATTGCTGAAGTCAACAGTATTGTAAGCCTGGATTCAAAGATCACAAAACAACAGTACCAACAAATATATCAACACCCCAGTCTGATCTCACCTGATATGAAAACCTATTTATCAACCACTACGGGTCATCATTTTACGGTGATTGATATCATCAGTAAGCATCATTTCAATTCACCAGAGACTGCCCTATTAATACGCGACTTACCTAATACAAAACTTAAACCTAGCATGAGTATGAGCTTAACAGGCACACCGATAGCCAATAAGGATGTTTTAAAAACAATTTCCCATTACCTTCCTTATGCAATCTTATGGATCATGGGATTAACTTATCTCATTTTACTCCTACTTCTTCGATCGATTGTTTTACCACTCAAAGCCCTTGTGATGAATATGTTAAGTCTTTCTGCATGCTATGGTGCTTTGGTATTGGTGTTTCAAGACGGCTACCTGCATCAACTGCTGCATTTTGATCCACAAGGGATGTTAGATATCAGTTTATTGGTGATCATCTTTTGCGCCTTATTTGGGTTTTCCATGGACTACGAGGTCTTTCTTCTCACAAGAATCAAAGAAGCGTACGATTCAACCCACGACACCAAAAAAAGCATCATTTTTGGTATTGAAAAAAGCGGCAGGATCATCACATCCGCCGCGCTCATTGTGATTTTTATCTGCGGCTCTTTCTTAGTCGCCGATGTGCTCATGGTCAAGGCATTTGGTTTCGGAATAGCCATCGCCATTTTTGTCGATGCCTTTTTAATCCGATCATTCCTTGTCCCCTCAACCATGACACTGCTCAACGAATGGAACTGGTATCTGCCCAAATGGTTAGACAGGATTTTGCCGCATTGTTAACGCTAACATAACCCTGCTCTCTTCCCTGTGTCATGCAATCGTTAAAAAGAGAATAAAAAAACTTGTTGATGGGAAAATGGTCGCGTAGTTGCTAATTATAAATCAAAACTGATCGGGCAAGGGCACGCTCACGGGCGCGGGCACGTAAGGGCAGAACTGTATTTGTTCTAAGTCCAGTTAGGATAAATATCAATCCAAATTCAATGGTGAGACATATGCTTCATCATTTTTCAATCCAAATTGCCGATGATAGAGCAATCGTAGCGGATGATAACAGATTTGATTGGCTTTACTTGGGGCATCAAATACCAAATCGACATCCGCAAAATGCAGATGCCCTAGAATCTCGTCACGATGTTTTCCACCAAAGGCTCGGTATAATTCATGATCCGTAATATGAGCAGGTCTTGGTCGGTGAATGTCGTCACTTTCAAGCAATGTCCCTTTTGGAACGCCTTGTGAGCCAGACAAATAGGCATAAATAAAGTCATCATGTGTACGAACAAAGCGATTGAGCATGATTTTTCTTGGGGCATGTTTGATTTGTAACCCACATTTTTCACAGATCTCGTCTGAGCGATTTTGTAAAAAAGAGGGGTGATACCCTGGAGGCATAAAAAAGCTTTGTTGACCTAGCAAATGCGCCCTGTCTGGATTCAACCGCCCTTGCCTATCAGCATATTTTTCCTTTTTTTGAATCCAAGTGTTCGTCTTTTTACTGATGTTGCGTCTTGCCATAAACCCTAGTAAATCTGGATACAGCGGATAATGATCAGAAGCTGTACCAAAAATAACAGTTTCTTTGATCTTGTTAGGATATCGGTCAACATTAATTTTAAGGATCCGTCTTTGTTCCAACCAATCATACATCTTAGCATTTGGAATCAGAATAGGATGACCTTTGTAATCTTTTGAATCAAACTCGTGTCCATTCCAGTAGATTTTCCCATCCCTGAGTTCTGCCAGATGTGAACCGAGCATAAACGATTGATTATTTTTAAAAGCCAAAGCAAGGTAGGCAATGGATCCAGGATCTGGGCGCTTTGGGACCGCATATTTTTTAGGATCATACGGATGCTTTAAAGTCACATGTTCGGCATCTTTATGGCGTGGATCCGTCAAATCCTCTTTGTTTTCTTGAAGATCAAGCATCTTGACGACCATCTCAGAGCTCATTGATGAAGCAGAAACTTTGTCTGCACACACCCAACCTGGTTTCCATTGATTGCGAGGTAATAGAATGCCATTACCATCCGTCACCACACAGCTCCAAATATGCTCACGCATAGCCCCAAACCCAATCGCAAATGATTTTTTAAGGGTAGGATCATAAATAACCCCGCATCCTTCAGCATAATGCGTTAGTTTCTTCAAATCTTGTTTTCTTACGTTTCCTTTTTCTTTCGCATGTCCAAAATGAAGATGGTTAAATGATGTTTTGATAAAATTCCGAATACCCTTATCTTCTTGCGCTTTCTCTTCATCCGTTTGAATCATTAAGCCTGTGCGTGAAAATAGGTTTGCAAAACTAGCAACGATAGGGGTGGAACCTAATAAACGTGTTGCGAAACCGACACATGAACTGACCCTGTCATTGATAAAATCAAAGGTACCGCCAAATCTCCAAATGTTTTTAATGTTAAATCGATAGGACAAGGAGCGTTTGTCATCACGCCTTTTCTTATCATGCTCAAACGAGATATAATTTTTTAGCAAAGTACTTACTTTTACATTAGGTTGCTTTCTTATCGCTACACGTCTAGAGATAGGGTGATAAAAATATCCACCCAAGCGCGCCAGAGCTGATTTTTTTAAATCCTCGAGATAAATTGAAAAAATAGAATTGAATTTTTGAGTATCGGTCAATTGCTGTGAAGAGCGGGGCTTTGTCCAGATTTCTTGATGAATGGCATAGGTTTGCTTTTGATCAAATCGACAATAAGTAAAGACGATTCGATTGAACTCTTTGATGAAATTTTTGACAATGTCATTGTTCTTTTGTTTTGGAAGCATTCCTTCAAGTAATATACTTAACGCTTTAGAGTCAAAATATAGGGTACTTTTTAGCGTTTTGATGATTATCATTTTATTGCCAAATCGTCCCTTAACCTCAGCGGTCAAAGAACATGACTCTCCTTCTAACAGCCCTATGAGATCATGAACAAAAGATTTGGGAAGGGTCATTTTGATGCGCGTAGGATCGCCAGTTCCAGAAACGGCCACACCTGTTCTTAAAATATCGCATCCAATCGCCACTGATCCATGGGACTTCATAATATGCCGCCCTGAAGAGGTGAAAAACGCAGAGAAATGTGGATTTTCATCCATTGTTGAATAAAGTTCCGCGAGAATTTTTGGTGAGACGTCTAAATACAATTCCGGAAAAATAAGAAGATCCTTCACGATCATCAGAAGTTGTTTCTCTTTCACATTTGGTGGGGTGATCTTGGTTCGCGTCGACTCCATATGCTCACGAATTAAATCATTATTCCAAATCGGACCCTCTTGAAATCGCGCATAAAATAACGCCCTTCGTTTTTTCTGTTTTAAAATCAAAACGTCATAAAGAGAAGCACGAGCATCAGGCTTGGATTTATGGATCTTTCTGTGCATAATAAGTCGCGAATGATTGTATTTATGGTGTATTGTCTATTATAGCACCAATATGTGTCAAAACAATCTTTAGCAGAGGCGCCGAGTTGCCTCGCAAACAGTCCATGTTGGGGTCACTGTGGGTTGGGCCTTGGGCCAACAGGTTACGTTGTGCCACGGCTTGTGTTGGGCCAAGGCCCAACCTACAACCCCGCAATTTATGGCCGCGCACAGTATCGTACTCTTTCAGCGGGGTATGATTTGATTCAACAAACCAGCCAATCGACATCCAGCCAAGGCCAATTGTTTGGCAGTTACTGTTTGCGATAGCTTCTGGTAGGCATTGTTTGGCCTGTGATCACGAGGAAGACGCTTGTAGACTGTATTCAAGGCTAAATCATGCGATTCTGCCGCCCAAAGATCTGGGTTTGACTTTGAATCTGTGAGCCTACATGGCCAGCGTTGTTCTATTTCCTGAGACTTCCTGTCTAGTTCTCTGGAACTTAAGCGATGTTTCGAGAGCAAGAATCCGCCCCCTTTGTCCCAATAGGCATGTAAATTTTTAGCAATCCGGATTCCATGAAGCGTGACAAAATTACCCCCTCGGTCCCCCTTGGGATAGACAGCACTGACTCGAGAAGCTGCATGCAACGGTTGATGAAGATCACCCACAACATGAGCAAGCACTCTAAGCGCCACGCCTTTGTCAAAACGCTTGGCATAAGGACTCAGGAGGGTTTTCATGGCGTTATCTATGGCCCACAAGGCATTGATCTCTTGAATGGGGGGTAGAGCGCTACCATCTTCTGAAAAAGGGATATCAATGTAATGGACTGAATCAAACCAATGAACATCCTGATAGCGCAAGGTGTCTAACCAGACAGCTGCATCTGCCCATGATTGGGGTTTGTATATGGCATTTAAGGACTGTTCAGATTGAAGACACTCACGCTTTGCTTGGGGTGTCAGATGATGATAGGCAATCTCGGCCACAAGCCGGTGCCCCAAAGCATTCCAGCCGAACGAAGGACTGCTCAATAGGGCAATGAGAAAAAGGGGCCTAAGCCATAACTTAAAATGAACTAAGCAGTATTTAAGAAAGGTGACCATGCTGGCTCTTGAACGTCACCCCCTCTCGCAGGCAATCGCATTTTAATACGACCATCAATCGATACAATCCCCAATACCCCTTTATTTTGGGCGCGGGTCGCATACAAAATCAATCGACCATTAGGCGCCACGGAGGGTGATTCATCGAATGGTGATGAAGTCACAGACATCACTCGGCCTGATGCTAAATCTTGCACACCAATACTGAATTGTCCTTCTGCTCGATGTAGCATGACAATCGACTTTTGGTTGGGCGTAAAGGAGGCTCGCGCATTATAGTTGCCTGAATACGTCACGCGACTGATATTGCCATCAGCAAAATTGAAGCGATAAATTTGGGGCGAGCCGCCTCTCCCTGAAGTGAAAAGCAAGGAATGTCCATCAGGTGAATATCTAGGCTCAGTATCAATGGAATCGCCAAAGGTCAATTGAGTCAATCGACCTGTAGACAAATCAACGGTATAAATTTTAGGGTTACCACCCTTCGATAAAACCACTGCCAATTGATGGAGATCAGGTGACCAGGCGGGCGCACCATTGATTCCAGTAAAGTCAGTGAGCAAGCGTCTTTGTCCCGATTCAACAGAAACACTGTAAATTTGGGCACGCTTCTTCTCAAAAGACACATATGAAATTTGCCGTCCATCAGGTGACCAAGTGGGAGACATGATGGGCTCCGTTGAAACCAATAGACTCTGAGGATTGCTACCATCCACATCAGCAATATCCAACGTAAATTTCGCCTTTTCGCCCTCACGATGTACGAGAATATATGCGATTCTGGTTGAGAAAATACCCCGCTCACCCGTCAGTTGATGATAAACTTCGTCGCTGATATGATGCGCCAAAGCGCGAATTTCAGCACCCGACACTTGGTAATCCCTCGCCAATAATAACCGCCCATGAGCTGCTGCATCTGACAATTCAAAACGTACTGAATAACGATTTGAACCTGAAGCCTCAACATGTCCTGACAAAACGGCATCGGCCCCTGCTTGGCGCCACGAACTGATGCTGGGCTGCTCACTCGCACTTGTCATCGGAGAAGGGATAAGCTTAAATTGCCCAGACATTTTCAAATCATTCTCAATGATACTTGTCAATTGGGTTTGCTGATCACCATTAAAAGGATTGATAGCGATTGGCAACGCTGAATTAATCCCCTGCGTTAATTCAAGATCGAGCGCATAAGTAGCCCCCATGAACAACAACAGGCAAGCTGTTATAAACTGTTTGATCACACTACCCCCTAGCACTCTCTGGTCTTACGGTTAAACTGATGTCTCGAAAGACATTAAACAAGTCAGGATCGGACGGCACCGGTAAAGGTGATGCCTTATAAATGGCCGATTGTGCTGATCTATCCAGGACAGCATCGCCACTGCTCTTAGACAGACTGACCTCAAGCACAGTTCCATTGGGCGCCAATCGTATCCGAAATTGACTGGAAAGCGAAGGATCCGCATGCTCCGGTAAAATCCATTGACGACTGATAGCGCCAATGATGAGCGCCTTATATTTATCAACCTCACCCGCCATTTGGGCGTTTTTTTCAGCATCCAAGGCCGCTTTTTGAGCAGAGGCCTTCTGTTTTCGAGCCCTCGTCTCATTCTCACTAGCCAGTTTGGCTTGTTCTCTGCTGGCCAATTCTTCCTCGTTTGCCTTCTTTAATTCTGCAACTTTATGGGCCTCAGCCATGTGCTGTTTTTTCAACAGCGCTTCTTGTTTTCTCATCTCAGCAAGATGGCTTTCTTCTTCCAATTTTTTCTTAGCCAGCGCTTGTAAATGACTTTTCTCTTCGGCCAATTGCTTTTTATGAGCCTCAGCCGCAATGGCAGACTCACGCTTCAATTCCTCTAAACGGTGTTGCTCTAAAATACGTTTTTTTTGAGCCGCATCAGCAAGTGCGGTTAACTCTTTTTGGCGATTATTTTCTGCACGTTGTTTTTGCAGACGCTCTTCCTTCAATCGATTGACCGTATCCATGACCATTTTGTTATCCACACTGACCGCTTTTATGGCCTCGGGTTCCGTTGGCGTTGACATAGACTGTCTGGAAAGATTAGCCTCTGGATTTTTTGCAGCCGTCAAGACGGGATGATCAGTCGATGACTCCCACAACAACATGAATAAAAGAAGGATATGCAGCATCACGGCAACACTCAATGCAAATCGATAACTTGGGGACAAAGTCATGCGCGCGGCTCCTCTAGCGAGTCTGTCAATAGCCCCACTTGTGCAGCTCCCGCTTGCTTCAATAAACTCATCGCCTCAACCACTTTTCCATAAGCCACCCCTTGATCGCCCTTCACCAAGACATTAAGAGCTTGACCTGCTTGACGGGACAAAACCAATTCCGCAGCGACTCGGACCACAAGGGCCTGTCCATCAATGGGTGTGGCTGGATTTTCGCTTATATTCAAGAAATAGGTGCCTTCGCGATTAACAGACACGATGATGGGTTCTCGATCTGCAGATTTCAAGGTTTCTGCTGCGGCTTTGGGTAAATCAACGGTCACGCCTTGGGTTAATATTGGGGCTGTGATCATAAAAATAACGAGTAACACCAACATCACATCAATGTAAGGAACCACATTGATTTCAGACATAGGACTTATCCGTTTGTTTTTTTTCTTTAACATACCCTCATCCTTTCTCAGACGCACTGGGTTGCTGTTCCATCAACGCTATCAACTCGTCTTGAAATAAATCATAACGATTGAGTAAAATATTAGCGCGGGTGGTATAACGATTGTATGCAATGACGGCAGGAATTGCGGTAAATAGGCCTAAAGCCGTCGCCACCAAGGCCTCGGAGATCCCTGGCGCAACCATGGCAATGGTGGCCTGCTGAGCTTGGCCTAAGGCTTGGAAAGAAGACATGATGCCCCAAACCGTACCAAACAAACCCACATAGGGTGCAATAGATCCCACGGAGGCAAACAAGGGAAGATGCGTTTCTAAGGCTTCTGCTTCTTTGGCGTAGCTGATTTGCATCACCCGTTGGATAGGCTCAATCTCAACATGACCTTTTTGGCGTACTCGGATAAATTCTTTAAAGCCTGCATGAAAAATAGATGCGAGGCCCTGTCTATCGCTCATGTTACTGTCAATGTCCGCATAGAGTTTGGATAAATCCACACTTCCCCAAAACCGGTTTTTAAACACATCATACTCTTGCTTTTTACGGTTAAAATACCAAGCCCGTTGTATAATAAGAGTCCATGATAAAATTGATGTTCCGAGTAATAAAAACATGACCGTTTTGACAACAAAGCCTGCCTGCCAAAAATAGCCTAAAATACTCGCATGCTCACCCACATTCGTCTCCTCTAAAATTGTCTCTACTCAACCATTTCAATCCCAAAATGCTGATAGGCCAATGGCGTGGCCATACGACCTCTTGCGGTTCGCATTAAGAACCCTTGCTGGATGAGAAAAGGTTCCAGCACATCCTCAATAGTGCCTCGTTCTTCACCAATTGCCGCAGCAATATTATCTATCCCGACGGGTCCTCCATTGAAACGCTGGATGACCGCCAACAGCAGTTTTCTATCCATGAGGTCAAATCCATGTTGATCCACACTTAACATTTCAAGTGCAAGTTTGGCTATCTCATGAGTGATGATCCCCTCGCCTTTCACTTCGGCAAAATCACGTACTCGACGCAGTAATCGATTCGCGATTCGTGGCGTACCACGTGATCGATACGCGATTTCTTTTGCACCGTCAGGATGCGTTGCCACGTCTAACAACTGAGCTGATCGAGTCACAATCCGTATCAACGACTCTACATCATAAAACTCTAACCGCTGAACGATACCGAATCTGTCGCGTAGAGGAGAGGTTAATGAACCTGCACGCGTGGTTGCCCCTATCAAAGTGAAGGGGGGAAGCTCCAGTTTAATGGACCGTGCACCTGGCCCCTCCCCTATCATAATATCCAGCTTATAATCTTCCATCGCGGGATATAAAATCTCTTCTATCACTGGGCTCAAGCGATGGATCTCGTCTATGAACAACACGTCTTTGTCTTGTAAATTGGTAAGGATCGCTGCAATATCACCCGCCCTCTCAAGGATGGGACCTGAAGTTTGTCGTAAATTCACTCCCATTTCGTGCGCAATAATGTGTGCAAGCGTCGTTTTGCCAAGTCCTGGAGGCCCATAAATCAATACATGATCAAGCGCTTCTTGACGTTTCGTGGACGCTTCAATAAAAATCCGCATCTGTGTGCGAACTTCATCCTGACCAATATACTCATCCAAACTCAAAGGTCGTATGGCCCGGTCTAGAATATCTTCAGAGACCAACGCTTCTGAACTGATTAAACGATCACTTTCCAACATAGGAAAACACACCTAGGATCAAGCGATCCTTAAAAATGGATTGGGTATTTTAACACAAGGATTAAGAGGATATAATCCCTTCTAAATAACTTCCTTCCTTCTCTGGAGTTCGACATGAAAATAGGTCAAATCGTCCTAAGTATTATGTTAGGTTTCCTAAATTTCATTTTGCCAACAGAGGCCCTGGCAGATCCGTCGACACAAGTCGGACGATTGAGTTACTCCAAAGGTGACGTCAGCTTTCTACCGGCTGGCGAAACTAGCTGGGTGAAAGGAACGTTGAATCGGCCCCTTATCACGGGAGATCAATTATGGGCTGACTCAAATGCTCGTGTAGAAGTCCAGCTCTCAGGCTCCGATCTTCGTCTGGGAAATCAGACCAATTTAAAGATTTTGCAATTAGACCCTAAAATCGCACAATTTCAAATGACGCAAGGCACCGTTGCTTTAACTATCAACAGGATGAACTCCCAGCAAGTCTATGAAATTGATACGCCTAATCTTGCCTATTCTATCAGCGAGCCTGGCTATTATCGTCTGGATATCTCCCCTCAAAATAATGCAACAACGGTCACTGTACGAAAGGGTCAAGGAACAGCTTATGGCCAAAGCATCAGTTATCCTGTCCATTCGGGTCAATCTTGTAGCGCTAACGGCACCAATCTAGACGGATATCAATGCGAAACATTGCCTGCTGTTGATGCCTTTGATCAATGGAATACTCAGAGGAATCACCCTTCAACAGTAACATCTTCTATTCGACATGTTTCACCCGAAACTATTGGCTATGAAGATCTCGAAAGCAACGGTCATTGGAACGAAAACACACCATACGGTAGTGTTTGGATACCGGATCGAGTGGATCCCAATTGGGCACCCTATCGATATGGCCATTGGGTATGGCTTGGACAATGGGGATGGACATGGGTCGATGATCAGCCTTGGGGATTTGCTCCTTTCCATTATGGGCGTTGGGCTTACCTTCAAAATCAATGGTGTTGGGTTCCAGGCCCTGTGAATGAACAACCCATCTATGCTCCTGCATTGATTGTGTTTGTTGGCGGGAACAACTTCCAGTTAGCCCTTTCCAGTGGTGCTCCAGGGGTTGCTTGGTTCCCACTAGCCCCAGGTGAAATCTATATCCCGGCCTATCAAGTCAGCCGAACCTACTTCGCTGCCATTAATATGAGCAACACCCGAGTGAACGCGGCATATGTTACCAATATATATGACCATAGACATACTGACATCTTGTATCGAAATGCTCATGTCGCCAATGCCGTTACTGCTGTTCCTACAAGAGCCTTTGTCCAATCAGAATCGGTGAATAGGGCCTTTGTTCATCTTCCAACAACCCTTCTTAACCGAGCACCACTAACGCAATTCAATACCATTGTGCCGAAACCCATCAGCGTCTTGGGTGGCGCTGGGAGTGCTCATGCCATTCCCACAAGGGCTATCATTTCAAGGCCTACCATCTCAAGAACCACCCCACCACCAGCACCTCTGCCCTTTTCGCAAGAACAAAGGATGCTCACAACCAATGGCGGCAGGCCGCTGACGTCAGCACAAGTTGAAGGTTTAAGACCAGCTCATCCCTTGAACCCGAATGTTAGACCCGTTACCCCTCAACAGCCCATGAACATGCACCAGTCACAGATCATGCATCATCAACCCTCGATGACACCACAATCACCAGTGGCCCGCCCACCAACGCCCTCCCCTCATTCACCCTTAGTTCAGCCCACACCTAACGCTCATCAGCCCAGGATAATGCATCAACCACAGACGATGCATCAACCCCATATGATCCAGCCCGCACCGAGAGTGCAACAACCCCGATCTCCACAGCAACCACACACAACCACGCGACCACCCCAAGTGATTCATCACCCTGAAGACATCATTGAACCAAAGACGGCCCCTGGATTTCAGCACGATCAAAGGCCTACGAATATGGAAAGATCACTTCATGCTATTCCTGAGGAGCACCGAGAAATGAGGCCTCAAGATCATAGAAATATTGAACGACAAACCAGATAATTGGACCTTGAACAAACACCGATGTGCAATTAAGATCAACTAAAAAGTTGAATAAGGTGTTGAGAGAAGTAAATACGTTATAGCAATCACGATTGCCATGATTTTATTCGAAGTTTTGACAAGGCTTAACCATGATTTTTTGCTGAATACGATAGAAACGCAATAAGAGAGGTGATACAAAGCCAAAAAGATGACGGTTATTTCTGATAATAAGAACAATCCTGGATTTGTCTTTGAGTCATTCATCTGTAACCATGGATAGGGAATGACTGCCACCGCATAAAAACAAAGCATAAACATAGCAACATAAATCAATTTGCAAACCCAAGAACCGTAAGGTCGTGATTCAATACCATCTTGAAAAATGCCATTGAAGAGCAAAATATTTAAGCTACTGAGAAACACACTGAACCCGCAAATTTCTTGGAAACTCTGTGCACTGAAGGGCAGGACGGCAAGAAATAGGATGCTCACCACAACAAATATTGGATAAAGGAATTTGCATAACGCTAACAACAGACTTCTGATTTTTTGAATGAGTTCTTCTTTATCATCTAATATCATGAAGGCTATCCCAAACAAAAAAGGCATCATCACTTGATGAAATAAAGCGCTTTTGACCACGTCTTCTACAAACGTTATGTTGATGAGTTTAAATAAAACGCTGATTAGAAAGAAAAATCCCATGGTCAGTACCACAAATACGATACTGAAGCATAATTTTAAAATGATGAGCCATGCTTCCTGAAACAAAGTGGTATAAGGAAAAGACCAACGCTTTTCCTCAATGGCTGTACAATAAAAAACAAATACAATAAAGCCACTGAGCATGCACAGATAAAACAAGACTCTTAAGGTCGCCCAAGGGGTGGTGTAAGCTTTATAAGATGCACCCATTTCCGCCACATGATCTCCACACAGTGCATAAATGAGTGTGAAGGGAATCAATAGGCTTAAGGTCCAGAGCAAGATGTTTTTTGAGGGCCATTTGATTTGTAGCGCCACTAGTGGAAACATCAGAACAAAACCAACAAAATTCCTGTCAATCTCTGTTAAGGTGGTGTGGTTTATGAGCCAATAGTAGATAAATCCCGTCAGTAAACCAAGAGTGGGTTTGATATGATTTTTGATGTGACCTACCCTTGATTTATTCACATGCTTCAATATACTCCTAAAACATCACAAAAACCAACAGGACTGCATTGATTTACCAGGGCCACCTCATGAAGTTTCTTTAGAATGTGAATCGAAGGATAAAGAAATTAAGATATCCGCGCAGCGACCATTCACGTAAACGGGCCCGTATTAGATCGCTGGTTGTCCAAAGTCCAGTATTTAGAAATCCCGATCCTAAGAACCCTTGATTTGACTAACTCTTGATCAACTTCTTAAGATTTCCTTAAGCCTATTTGCCTATAATCTAAACAATATAGTCTTTAACCTTTATTTGGAATATAGCTATGTTAGGACGTCAAAGAGATATCGCCGTGATACAAAAAGCATTGATCGCGAGCAGACAATGTAATTTTCGACAGTTGGAACATGACATTAAAATCCATGCTACACGTCAAGCCGAAGATGAAGCCCGGCAAATAGAAGGATTCAAATTTTGGACGGCCTTTGATGCATACCATGCCAACTCAACGTCCAAAGCACTGGAGCACGTTCGCATAGGTTGGGAGTCTCGTACCCAACAACACCGAGATGAAGACAACGCTAAAGATCATTCACGTGTTGCTTATTGGCATGAACGCAGGCAAACAAACTCAGTTGAAAATGCTAGGCGCATAGATGAACGCTCTAAATTTTGGGTCGCCCGAACGCTCATGCAACAAAATGAAGATATTCAAAGACCTATTGATAGAGAAACCTATTGGGAATCAAGGGAAAGAACCCACAACGACCAAGGTGATACGAGAGCTCATCAAAGAGGTGAGTCTCTTCGATCATTGGCCGAAAGTCGTGCTCATGAAGATCAATCCAGACAAACTGAACGAGCTCGCTATTGGACAAATCGTCCTAAAAATCAGGATGCCTTGGACATTCGCCTGCAGCAAACCAGAGCTGAATTTTGGATTGCCCGAGCTGCAAAATCTCAACAAGAGGATATCCAAAGACCCATACTTAGAAAGGCTTTTTGGAATGACTTTTCTGCCTATTACCACGCCAAAGACCAAGCAAAGAGCACGGCAAAAAATTTATACCGTACAGCGATACAAGAACGTCATCAAAAAGAGGATATTGAAAGCACCAACAAACATGTCCTCTTTTGGAAAAATCGTACTGAAAGGCCATCTGCAAAAGATTTTAATCGTAAAGTTCAAAGAGCTGCCTTTTTGACCCAACGAAGCACAAGACATCGCCTTGAAGACGAACAAAGACCTGTGGAAAGAAAGCTTTATTGGAAAACAAGGGCCGAAAGACACCTCGCTGAAGATAGGGCTTACGATCAGAGCAAACAAGAATACCGCCAGCTACGTACGGAGTTGTATCAGCAAGAAGATCTGGAAAGACAAACCTCACGAGATAAATATTGGAATAAAGCGCTTCCCGATCGCTACCTCACTGAACAAAGAGCAATAGAAGACAAGCAAAAGATCAGAAAAGAAATTATCCATTTACAAAAAGATGAGGACAAAACTCGACAGACCGACCGCGCCATATTTTGGAGTACTAGGCACGACGAGCAACTGACCAAGGCCCAAGTGACACAAGAAAAGCGTACTGAATTGCTGCGACATGTCAACGAATTTAGAACAAACGAAGATGCTGAATATCATCATTTACATCAAGCCATGCAGAGGATTCATCGAACAACACTCATTCTTGATTTTTATCATGGTGCCAATATCTACTTTTATCGCCCCATGAAAGATTTTGGACAAAAAACAGCTTACGGGCTTGCGGATATGGGCGTAAATATCGCACGTGCTCTGACTTGGACTAGTGCACATGCCATCGAATGTACACAGTCTTTAGGTACCCTCATCTCCCGCGCAACTTCTACCGTGGGATATTATCTTGCGCTCACCTCAGCAAAAGTAGGTCGGACTATCTATCGCATTTCGGCCTTTTATGCACAAGTGGCTCGGGAACTAGTTGAGGACTGTGCTCGAGCGATATACAAAGCAGCAGGTTATCTTTTATTACCTGTCAAGGAGTTCTTTGAAAAGAATGCTCGAAGTATTTATCGCGCGATGACTTGGCTAGGGCGTCATATCTATGAGTCTTTTGAGACCATCCTTCGCCCCATCTCTAGAGGGATCAGTACTTTTGCGTATCATTCGATGGAAGCACTACAGACCGCAGGCCGGAGTATTTCTCGTGCCATAGGATGGATAGCGCTTCATGCCATAGAATGCTTTGAAGGGATCGGTCGCACCCTTTACCGAATGGGAGAATCTTCAGTAAATAGGATGGTTGAAGCGCTGACCGACACCCTTGACAACACAACCCATGTGATCTCAAAAGTTACGAGTCGAGCAGCGGAAGGTCTTGAAGAGATCTGCCGGCCAATATCACGTACTTTCTCCAGTTTGTATCATCACTCACGAGATGCTTTAGAAATTGTTGGACGAAACCTTTCTCGTCACCTGAGTTGGGCAGGCAAACAGTGCCTAGAAGGTCTCGAAAACGTGGGGCGCGCGGTGTATCGAAGCACAGAAACTGTTGCCAAACATATGACTGAACAACTAGAAACAACCGCTCGCGAGATCTCCCGCGCCACTACCTGGGTAGGGCATCATGCGCTGGAATGTGCAGAAAACATAGGTCGACCGATTTATCGTGCTCTCAGCATGGGAATGCATCATTTCAGAGAGAGTGGCGAAACCATTGTTCGTGCTCTTCATAGAGGATCAACCTGGTGCGGAGCCCATATCAAAGAAGGGCTTGAAACGGTCACCACGCCCGTTGCAAGGGCAGTGGGTAAAGCAGGTCTTGTCGTCAAAAACAAATCAGAAAGTTTGGGGCGAGCAGCCTCTTATGGCCTGACGTTTTTCGCAGCTCACACAGAACAAAAGGCTTCGAACTTGAAACAAAAAATTCAGCGTGATATTGAAGACTTAAACCCGCAAGGTAAACATTCGGTCAACCCCGTTATTGACAAGCCCAATTTTTCAAGACCGTTTTAAAATTTCGATCCAGGGGGTATAAAAAGATATCCTTAACCGGTACGCTTTGCAGGCCTGAGGGTCCAAGTTTTCCCCGTCCTTT
>JAPLRK010000003.1 GCA_026399195.1 Legionellales bacterium | reverse complement strand
GCAAAACCCATAACCCCCCCCCGCGCGAAGTTCAGTGAAGCAGTTTCGTCCAATGAGTCTTTTCGACAATGCGCGCGCAAAATCGGGTGTTTTTGACTAGATCTTTCTGCGCGCACTGTCGAAAAGACGCTATTCATTACCATTACAATTGTCGTCATGATCTTAGGCTTAAGCGCCGCTTCTGCTGAAAACACCCATACGCTGTCAACACGAGACCATTTTTTTCAAACGCATGGGTTCGTGTTCTTCTTTGCAAGCACGTGCCCGTACTGTCATCAGTTTTCCCCCGTTCTAAGCCAGGTATCAACACGGCTTGGCGCAAGCGTTTTGCCGTTATCGTTTGATAATAAACCGCTACCAGAATTTCAAGAAGTGCTACCTGCAACCAGTGACTGGACAACAGTTGCCTTTAAAAACGCGTCAATTCACTACCCCGCGTTATTTATTGCCAACCCTAAAACCCAAGCACTTTATCCGGTGTCGATTGGGTCGCTGAATGAGATAGAGCTCACAACCCGTATAGAAGCACTCATTCCAAGAATCATGGCCTATGAAAATCCTAAGGTGACGGCATGAAAAGAATCCTTAAAGTATTGACCCTCAGTATCGCCACGGTGAATTGCGTTCATGCCGATGTCGCCGGCGATATGAATACCTTTTTCAATGGAATTGGTTATGCGTCAAATGTCACGCGTCCCGCAGCGTTTCAATCCCAAGCGGCAGGATTTTACGGTGGAGGTTCGTTATTTGTGCGTAATCGCGTGAGCCGTTATCAGCTTGTGGAACTGGATTTACCCAGCTATCGCGCAGGCTGTAATGGCATTGATTTATTTACGGGAAGCATGAGTTTTTTGAGTCATAAAAAGCTCGTGGATCTAGGCAAACAGGTGATGACGAGCAGTGGCGCATATGCGGTCGATGTGATGCTGGCGACTACCGTTCCAGAATTAAAACAAGTACGAGACTACCTGCAAACGCTGGAACAAAAGGTCAATCAAATGAGCGTGAACTCATGTGAAATGGCGCAAAACTTTGTCGGCGGTATATTTCCAAAAACGGCGGCTTCGCAACAAAAAATTTGTAAAGATCAAGCAGCAATGGGTCGAAGTGGCGTGGTATCGGACTATGTATCTGCTCGCATGGATTGCGCGGGCGATGCACATGACGGGATTATGGCAAAAGCTGAAAAAGATCCTGAACAAAAGAAACAGGTGGTTTTAAATAAAAATATTGTTTGGTCAATTTTGCAAAACAACGCGTTCTTAAATGGTGATGTGCAACTCGCTGAAATGGTGATGAGCCTGACAGGAACCCTGATTATTGATAGCCAAGGCAAGGTGAAAGTTGTGCCCTCGTTAGCGGGAAGTAGTCACTTCATTCAAGCCTTACTGGGAGGTAATAAATCAGCAAGCATCGAGCAAATGTGGCGATGCAGTGACGAAACCCCTGGAACCGCTTGCATGAGCGTCAGCCTTAAAGAGATGAAAATCGATGATAGCCAAACATTGACTACACGCGTTCGAAATATGATAGAGGGTCTTGATACTAAATTAAAAAATGATGATGTCCCTACTGCTGAGGAACAAAATTTCTTAAGCCTCACGATGTTTCCTGTGATGAAGTTTCTAACGGTGTTGAACAGTACGCATTATAACGATGCGGCCGTTGAAATTGAAGGTTACTCAACACTTATTGCTGAAGATTTGTTGCAACATTATTTAAGCGGCTTACTTCAAGATGTCGCAAATGCCACCGCGGGTTCAGAGCTCAATGAAGACTTAGTGAAAGATATTCAAACCCGTATTCGTGAGGCTAATCGTGAGGTTGCGTCCATCGATCCCAAAATCGCCAGAAAATTACAAGAAAAAATAGCCCTCATTTCGCGCATGAGCGAGATTGAGAAACAACTCGCCAGTGGTCTTGGTAATACATCACATTAAGGATGGGCAACACATGTCAACAGAATACTTAACCATTCATGTCTTAGCAGCCGGTGATTTATTCACTGATGTTTTGAATGCCATCACGGCCTTCATGAATCAACGCGATTTTTTAGGGCTCTTAAGAATCACCGCACTGATTGGCATTGTAATGGTGTCAGCCGGATTTTTAAAATCACGCGATCCGGCTGTTTTTGCCAAATGGTTCTTAGGCTACGTGCTGTGTACGAATCTTTTGTTGCTACCTAAAACCAATGTGTTGATTGAAGATATCTCAACTCAAGCCTATCACAAAGTAGATAACGTACCCGTTGTGTTTGCAGCGACCGCAAGTCTTTTAACGTCGGTGGGTTATGGGCTTGCACAAAGTTATGATGCGCTCTTTGCAACACCCGGAGATTTTGCATACACAAAGACGGGCGCGCTTTTTGGTGCTCGACTCATAGAGTCCGCTCATGATTTCAGAATTCTTGACCCTACGCTCAAAGATGAAATGGATCATTATTTCCGCTCCTGTGTTGTGGGTGATATTCGGCTGAATCAAAAATACAGCGTTGGGGATTTGGCGGGAAGTGACAACATTTGGAATTTGATTACTAAAAAACCATCACCACTTCGTATGACTGAGGTCGGCGGAGCTCTCGTGACCTGTGCGCAAGCCTCAAGTGCTGATGGCAAAAACAGCCTTAAAGCGCGATTGGATGCTGAAATTCGCAGAACATACAGCATCTTTGGCGTAAACCTCTTTGGAAAACAAAAAAAGACCGATTATGAAAAATTGTTTGAAACGCATTTAACCTCAGCTGCACTCTATTATCAGGGGCTTACGGACACCTCAAGTAATATCTTTTTACAAGCCATGATGATTAACGCCATGGGTGATGGCATTAACCATTATCAAGCCTTCACCGACAGTACGGCCAGCGTTGTGAATCATGAGTTTACTAAATCTCAACTTCAACACCGTTGGAGTTGGGATATCTTAGGTCAAAAAGCCGTGTGGTTTTTACCGCTATTACACACCAACCTCATGCTGATTCTCTTCGGCGTGTTTCCATTGGTGCTGGCACTAAGCACAATGCCTGGCGGTGGTCATATTTTCAAAGGCTATTTGCAATTCCTCTTATCACTCCAATGCTGGCCAGTGCTCTTTGCGGTTATTAATCACGTGATGACCAATGTTGGCATCGATGGTGTGTCTGGGTATGGGCCAATGACGATGGTTAATTTGGATAAAATGACCGAATTAAGTCGAGATATTTCAGGGGTTGCGGGTTACATCATGGCGATGATTCCGTTTATCGCAAAAGGCTTGGTGTCGAATTTGGGTGAAGCCTTTAATGGATTGGCGACGAGCATCACGGGACATGTGCAGGGCTCAGGCATGGCTGTGGCTGGAGAGGCAGCATCGGCCTCTTTTGGCTTAGGTCAAACAAGCTTTTATAACACAACCGCTAATAATTTCTCAGCCAACAAGCATGACTCCAACTGGTCACACATGCATGGGATGCATGCCGAACAAGGCAGTTCTGGTGTGATTAAAACCATTACGGGAAGTGGCGATGCGGTCTTTGATGTAAGCCCAGGAATGACAAAAGGGGCGGTTTCAATTAATACATCAGAAGCTTTGAGCGGTTCTCTCAACCAAGCCTATGAAACGTCCAAGCAGGCGGCCCTTAATGAGTCGCAACATTTCCAAAGCGCACTATCCAATGCGGCGCATCGTGCGATACAGCTTTCAAGTCTCGATGGTCATGACATGCGGTTTGGCGATGGGGTATCCAGCCAAGAGTCAGGCCAATATACACAAGCATTATCAAAAATGACAAGCATCGCCACTGATGTTTCCAAGCGTTTAGGTGTGAGCCAAGAGGAGGCGATGACAACGTTAACATCAATGAGTGCGGGTTTTCATGCAAGTGCTTCTACCGATCGCAGTGTTCTTGGTCATATCGGAAAGTTAGTTGCTGGATTTGATATAGGTGGACGTACAGATGAGAAATATGACCGTTCATCAACCTCCGGCGATCGCTATCATGAAAATACCGATCACACTGTGACCGCAAAAGAAGCGGCTGATTTCAATAAATCATTGAATTACGTCAGTCATTTTGCACAAACGCACCATTTTGATGATTCACATTCAAAAGGCGCGAGCCTTTCTAACCAGTTGGGTGCGGATTTACGTGACGCTCAAACGGCAAGTCATAATGTGGATTCGTCCTTGTCTACGGCCACGCGTGTACAACAGGCACGAAGTTATGTTGAGTCCCATGGGGCGCAAATTAATGCCGATCTCAACCAAGCTTTTCCGGGTTATGTGGCAGCAACGGTGGGAACGGCTAAGCGCGATGAGCTCTTTTCGCACCCAGGTGACATGGCCTCTATTCAAAAACTTCAAACATTAGGACAGGATTTTGTAGCGCATAAACGGGATGAGTTAATTTCAGAATTTGGCAATCAATCTCAGAGCACAAAAATCGATGCGCTCTATAGCCAAAATGCGCGCCCCTTGATTGAGAAAGAAAGCCAGATAGGCAGTTCCTATCAAACAAACCATGATGCATTGAATCTAAATGCCAAAAACGCAGGCGTTGCTACGGATAATGCCTCGGCCAACCAATTCAAACAGAGCATTCAAGGGCAAATGGAGTTTAGCCGGAACCAGACAACAAATGATGGGGAACGCTTGCACGGAGGCTTTAAAGAAACAACATCAGAGGTCAATCAAGCCATTCAAACTGGTAAAAAAAATGCGAAGCGCCTTCCATTTATGCCGCATCACAATCCTAAAGAGGAGGAGCATTAGCACTACTCCAAATAACAAAATCTATTCATAACAATCTAATTTAAGCCACAAAACAGCAGCGGCTAGCCGCTGCTTTGCCCAAAAATCACGACAAGGAGAAACAATGAGCACCGAATCAAATTACAAACACTACACCCGCGGAGGTCAAATTTCTTTTCATAATCTGCGGATGTGGGATCAAATCACCAAAACACTCCTTTACTGCTGTATTGGGATCTGGTTCTTGGCCAGTGGTCTTATAACGTGGCTGCTGACCGGTAGCGATAGGTTGATTCAGGCAACGGCTTACTATTACGCGCTATTCCTTAATATCGTTGGCATGTCGCATACCTTTGAGCTCCCACATCTTGGGCGTGTGCTTAGGCGTTCAGTACACGATTTAGTGAATAACCCATATTACGCCCGTAATGCCAATGCATGTTTTGATGCGTTGATAGAGGCCGCTCTTATCGGCGGTGGTCTTGCTCTCATATTAGGTACGCTTGTAGCGGTGTATTTTATTCGCAAGGGAAAGTTTCAAGCCAAGAATCAGTTCATACGCGGAACAAGCCTTGTTCCAAGCGCTACGCTTAAAAAACAAATCATTCTAGCAGGTCGCGCTTCTGATCTGAATTTCGATGGGTTTCCTCTCATTAAAGACTGTGAAGTGCAGCATTTATTAGTGCACGGAACGGTGGGCATGGGAAAAAGCCAGCTCATTATGAAGCTGATGGATGGACTTCGCGCACGAGGCGATCGAGTCATTGTGTATGACAAAGGCTGTACGTTTACCGAAAACTACTTTCAAGATTCAAGCGACGTGTTACTTAACCCCTTTGATGCCCGCTGCGCTAATTGGGATTTATGGGCAGAGGCACCGCGAGATGAGCTTCTTGAAAATATGGCTGAAAGCTTAATCCCAATGCACGGAGAATCTGATCCATTTTGGGTGAATGCCGCACGAACGGTGCTGTCTTCAGCCGCTTC
Source organism: Legionellales bacterium (assembly GCA_026399195.1). GTDB lineage: Bacteria > Pseudomonadota > Gammaproteobacteria > Legionellales > Legionellaceae > JAPLRK01. The sequence continues at coordinate 13,143 of JAPLRK010000003.1, read as the reverse complement.
AAAAATGCGACACGACCCCAGTCGCTCACTTGAAAAACTACTGCAACTATTAGTCACGGGCGAATTTACAGAATTGGAACCCTATCTAACGGGTACAGCGGCAGCAACGCTTGTAAGCCAACAAATCGAGAAAACCGCGATTTCTATTCGCTCAGTCATTACAACTTATTTGAAATCCATGCAGTCGCTCGGTGGTTTAAATGAGTCTGGCAAAGCGCCATTTTCAATTCGGGATTATATCCTGAACCCAAGTAACAACGGCTGGCTGTTTATCTCTTCAAATGGCGAGCAACACAAATCATTAAGACCACTGATTTCGATGTGGATCGCGATGGCGTCGCTTACTCTTCTAAGCCTACCCGAGAACCAACATCGACGCATTTGGTTTATCTGTGATGAATTACCAAGCTTACATAAATTGCCGCTCTTGGGCGAAACCATTGCAGAAGTTCGAAAATTTGGTGGGTGCTTTTTACTTGGCATGCAAAGTTTCAGCCAGCTCGTCAAAGTCTACGGGCGAAGTGGTGCTGCTGAAATCTTTGACCTACTCAATACACGCGCCTTCTTTGCAAGCCCAAGTCATGAGATGGCTCAGCTTGTCTCTAAAGAATTAGGTGAAGAAGAAGTCGATGACACGCGTGAAAACTACTCCTACGGCGCCAATTCAATTCGCGATGGCATATCACTTGGAAAAAATAGGGTTATTCGACCCCTCGTGACCTATCCAGAAATCATGGGATTGGAGGCGTTGGAATGTTTTCTGCGTCTACCCGGACACCCCATCACGAAATTAAAACTCAAATATCAAAAACGCCCCTTAGTGGCAAAAGGATTTATTGCACGTGAGTTACCGCTCACCCAAGCGATTGTTTCTGATCCTTCGGTTGAGTCGGTGTGCAATGAGGAAACCATTAACGGGCGTGTTGATGGGCATTCACCCAAAAAGCACAAGCCATCGTTTGAGATGGAATCCATTTTTGAAACAAGGAGCTAAAACATGTTAAGCCTGCGAATACAACCTATCAGTCAAGCCGGTGGCGCCACACGTTATTATTTTTCCAGTGACAATTATTATTTCACGGGTGAGTTATCTGCAAGTTGGCGGGGGCAAAGTGCTGAGCGCCTCGCATTAGGGGAGCGAGTTAGTGTCGAGCAATTGGAAATGATTTTAAGTGGCGTTTTGCCTAATGGTGAAATCATTGGATTAAAGTCTCTGAGTGGTGAGGTCAAGCACCGCGGGGGCTATGATTTAACTTTTTCCGCACCAAAATCAGTCTCATATCTAGCGTTGGTTGCAGGTGATAAAGACTTTATTGACATCCACCAGCGGGCTGTTCAAAAAGTATTGCAGATCATTGAAAAAGAGGCCGCTCAAGCACGAAAAATGGGTCTGTCAGGTGTGGAGTATGAAAAAACGGGCAACCTAGCCTTTGCGACTATTCTTCATGACACCTCACGCGAACAAGATCCACTGCTCCACACGCATGCGCTTATGATGAATTTAACCGAGCGTCTTGATGGAAAATGGCGCGCGCTTGCCTCCGATATGCGAAAAAATCACGGCACGATGGAATGGATTATGGCCAATCAAATTTATTTAGGATTGGTATATCGCTCTGAGGTTGCAATGGGCGTCAAATCCAAAGGGCTTGAAATCGCACCAACTGGTGATCCTCACGGACTCTTTGAAATCAAACATTTTAACCCGGACTTATTAACTACGTTCTCGAAGCGACGCACGCAAATTGAGGGGCAAGTGGAAAGCATGCATTCAAGCTCATTGAAAGCGCATGATAAAGCCACTCAAGACACACGCAAATATAAAAAAGAAACCAATCCTGAAGCGCTACGTGTGAAATGGACTAACGAGAGTCAGGCGTTAGGTGTGGATCCATCGACCTATTTGGATGTATTAAAACAAAAAACGGCTGCTGCAAAACAACTGGGATCCAGTGACGTTAGTCGTGAACAAGGGCATGCCGTTCTTGATGCCATAGCCCACCTTGAAGAACGGCGTTTAAGTTTTACTTATCAAGACGTACTGCAAGCGAGCCTTTATTTTTCTCTAGGCGAAACGGGCTATGACACGCTCATCCAAAGCATCGAACATGAAATCAAAGCGCAACGTTTAATTTCGCTTGATGATAAAGAGAATTTATTCACGACCAGGGGATTAATCGCCACAGAAAAACAGCTGATTGAACAATTAAGCACGTTTACCCCACAAAAAAAAGGGATCCGAGCAGAGGGTCATGCAATCAGCGCAAAGAGCGACCCCTTGTCTGTGCAGAATACAGTAGCGCGTGTTTTGGAGAATAAACAGGGCGTTATCCGCATTCAACAACAAAGTATTGTCTCAAAAGACGCACTACTTGCCCTGATTGAAACAGCCACGGATTCCAAAACAATTCGAGTATTAAGCCCCACCCGAATACTCGCTAAATCCATTAATGAAGCGACCAGCAAAAAACCTGAAACCCTTTGGCAATGGTTAACGGCCATCGGCAAAAGTGAGCTTGCCCAAACGATCGCAGGCTTTAATCATGAGCACAAGGCATCGCATTTGTTACCCTTTTTTAAATCCCGAAAAGAGCATGAGCTCATTATTGTGGATGATGTGGGGAGGTGCGCGCCCGATGACTTGAGTCAATTATTATCGATTGCTTCAAGACGCGCCGCCAAAGTCATTCTGCTTGAAAAATCAGAGGGGCTCACAGGCTTTAAGTCCGATATTCCCGGTCTTTTGGATAAAGCGCAGGTGTTAACCTATCAAGTAGCAGATAAACAAAAACATGCACCTGAGATGCAGATTCATGAGGCACGTGATAAAACGGCGCGCCTGATTTTAGCCGCTGAGGAATATACGAAGCTCAGCCGATCCGAGCGTCAAAAAACCTGTGTATTGACGGTTTCAAAGGCTGAAAGCTGGGAGGTGAACCAGAATATTCGCCGTCAATTAAAAGAGACCGGTGCATTATCTGCGATCGAAAAAGAACTCAAAACATTATTGCCCGTCCCACTCACTGCTGCTGAGAAAAAAACCGCTAAAAGCTATCAGCCAGGTTGGGTATTGCTCCATAAACTACAGGATAAAACTCAAAAGTTAACGATTGTATCGGTTGACGAAAAGAAGCAACTGCTCGTCGTGCGTGAAAAAAGCGGATTACAAACCGAACTGCCGATGAAAAGCATCACTCAAAAAACACACATTTACGAGGAACGCTCGTTGCCGGTTTCAATTGGAGAACAATTGGTTTCAACCGGTGATATGCGCTTTGAAAGGGTAAAATCCGGTACCGCTTATGAAGTGACCGCCCTCACACGCCACGGCCTAAAATTAAAATCAGGCACTAAAACGATTCACTTACTGAATACAGATCATCTTCCGTTGACGTATTCTTATGCTAAAAACCTACACGCGCATGATCACAAAACGGTAGATAAAACCATCCTCACCATGCCATCGTATTGCTTAAATAAAAACATCTTGGCGTTAAGTGCAGAAACATCGCGCCAGTCATTAACCGTGATCACGGATGACGTTGAAAAGGCCAAACGTCATGCAGAAAAGCTATCTGTGAATCAATCGGCTATTTCCATCACGCTTGAGGCTTCAAGTGCCATTAAGGTGCTTGATAACCCAACAACAGAGGATTTATTGCGACATTTAGACCGCGCCATTGCAGAGCTCACGCGGACTAAACCCATAATTACCGAAAGTGAGAAAGCGTTGAATTTTGCCATTTCGCATCTGTCTGAACGCGAAGCTGTGTTTTCTAAAAATGAGTTATTGACGGTTGCCCTGCAAAAAGCCATCGGTGTGGCGAATGTGGACGAGCTCTCATTAAAGTTGAACAGTGACATTCAGGATGGTCAGCTGTTACGAGCCCCTAACGACATGCTGATGACCATTGAGACCAAGGAATTTGAGGCACAAATTTTATCGACCGTTAGAGCGGGTAAAAATACAGTAACGCCAAGGCTTGATATTAAGACCGCTGAAGAAAAATTAAACACGTATCCGCTTACCCAGGGACAAAAAGATGCTTGTCTTTTAATTGCGACAACAAGCGATCGCTTTATTATGATCCAAGGGTTTGCTGGCACAGGAAAAACCACGATGACGAAATCAGCCATTGATGTGGTTCAAAACGCCAAGACCTTGACCGACATGCCTCTCGACATCATCGCGGTAGCACCCACCCATCAGGCTGTAAAAGAAATGAGGGCATTAGGCATTCAGGCGCAAACGCTTAAAAGTTTTCTAATTGAGCAAGAGCAACATCCGACGTTAACAAGTCAGTCATTGGTGTTGCTTGATGAGTCATCGATGGTGTCCAATCGTGATGCGGCAAGGCTGGTTGCCCATATCCATAATGCTGGTAGCCGATGCGCGCTGTTGGGTGACGTAAGCCAACACCAAGGGATTGAAAGTGGGAAGCCGTCCGCTATTTTACTGCAAGAAGGAAGCATTCGCGTGGTCAATATGTGCGATTTGGTTCGTCAGAAAGTGGAGAATTATAAGGAAGCGGTTCAAACGTTGATTCAAGGCAATACGGATAAGGCTCTCAGTCAATTGGTCAGACTGCCTTTGCAAGCTATTGAGCGAGAAGGATCATATCCCTTGCTTGAGTGTATCACTACCTCGGTCGTTGAAGTGGTTCCTACCAGTGACGTCAATTCTCAAAAGACCGTTGATGTCGTTAAAAATGAAACGCCTCTATCAATGGCCGTGATGGATTACCTATCCAGAACCAGTGACTGTCGTAACAATACTATTGTTGTTATTCATGAAAACAGGCACAGGGAAGAAGCTAATCATCTAATTCGGGAAGGATTAATGGAAAAATCGGAGTTAGGATGTGAAAACAAATCTTTTGGAAGGCTTTTAAGCACCAGTTACACTACGGCCGCGCTTTATCAGATTGAAACCTTTGCTGAAATCCTGAAAAAACCAGGCACCTATTTTCTTAAAAAAGATAATCAATACTACAAAGTAACAGGGATTGATGAGGCATCACGGGTGGTCGAACTCCAACAGTTACAAGGCGAGAAGGCTATCTTTATGCCGGAAAAAGAAAACCAAGATTGGAAAGTCGAACTTTTTAAGGCGGCAGAAGGCCAAATATCCGTTGGGGAGAAAATCCATTTCAAAAAATCAGACAAAGCTCCAGCACGCTTTGCAAATGAACGGCTGGTTGTGACCGAGGTATCTGATGATTCCTTCCGCGTGAAAGATGCATCAGGTCAAATGCAAACCCTTTATAAAAATGAGTTGAAAGACAGTCATTGGGATTACAGCTACACATCCACCAGTTATTCAATTCAAGGAAGCTCATCACCTTTTGTCATTGGTGTTGCAGATACTCAAAATAAAAAGACCAACCATTTTAGAAGCTTTTATATCATGGTCTCCCGTGGCTCACTTCACGCCATGATTTACACAGATAATTATGACAAATTAAAAACACAATTACGCGTCACACCGAATAAAACATCCGCTCTTGAGGCGCTAGGGTTAATCCATCATGCGCCAAAAACATCTGAAAACACTGCTCCGGTAGTGAAAAGTACCCCTCAAAAACCTCATTATGATGTACAAGATGTTGTGCGCAATCTGTCATTGAATACCGAGTGTGTTGTTCAGTCGTTGCTAGGTACGCCGAACGTATCGCTTTCGTCTAAAAAAGAAATGCGGTACGGATCAAAAGGTAGTTTGAGTATTTGCTTGGCTGGGGATAAGCGCGGAACATTGTTTAATTTTGAAACGGGCGAGAAGGGAGATTTATTGCATTTAATTCAAACGTCACTGAACCTAGGTTTTAAATCAAGCCTTGAATATGCTGCCAAAATGACTGGTGATGATTTGAAAGAAACAGTTCAATCAACCCTACAAAAAACATCTCCACCACATGAAAAACCCGATGATAAGCCGAGTAAAACACAATGTTACGCACAACAGCTAGCGAAGGAATCAACACCCATTGCCGGTACTTTAGCTGAAATGTATCTGAAAGAAACGCGTGATATCAACAACGTTGCAGGACAGGACATACGGTTTCACGCAAAAGTGTTTACCGGCAAAGATGAGGTGGTAAAATACATGCCTGCACTCCTGTGTATTGCACGTAACAAAGAACAGCAAGTACAGTCTGTTCAAGCGATTTATCTTGATAAAAACACCTCAAATAAAGTGAAACTGGACGTTCAAAAGAAAACATTTGGTGCCATTGCCGGGGCAGGAGTCATGATTAATGAAGGTCTGAAGCAAAACGCAGTAACTTATATCACCGAAGGAACTGAAACCGGATTAAGCGTCCGTGATGCTGTTCAAAACGAACGTGTTATTGCAGTCCTTGGAAAACAAAATATGGTCTCAATTGACTTTAATCTTCTCACGAACAAAGTCGTACTTTGTCTCGATAACGACGGAAAACCAATTCATGATGATAAGGTACTACATCAAACAATTGAACGGTTAAAACTTCATGGTAAAGCAGTTGAAATTGCCATGCCAAACAAGAAAGGTGATTTTAATGATGTATTAAAATCTCACGGGGTTTCAGGTGTTATTGATGTATTAAATAAAGCGTTCAAACCAGAAACACTTCAAGACAAACCACATAAAATTTCAATAACTGATACTCAGATCAAAGAATCTATTGAGCGCATTTCAAGAGAAAACAAATTATATAGTCCGCCAATAAAATCACCGACCATTGAACAAACGAAAACACTACAACGGGTCGAAATGGAAATAGGTTGATCATTAATTTTGGATATATCCATCAATAAAATGATCAACTTTTTTCTTAATATTAGAGATATGATCTTCTGCGTTATCATGTTGACTATTGAGTTTTTCTTTATCATAAACACAGCGTAAAATGTCTGTACTAAAACCCAGCAGCCTTAGCAAATAAGTTGTGTGCTGGGCTTTCAATTCCTCTTCCTTCTCAAGCTTCCTCTTTTCTTCATCGCTCATGCCCGCGGCGCCCTTATTACGCTCGTAGATCTGAATCCCTAACGCAATCATTTCTTTCATAACTTGAGAGCTAGAGTCATAGCCTTCATCTTGTTTTATTTGCTCAAGTTGAAGGATTGTTTTTTGACTGAGGTAACAATAAGATTTAGGCATAGTTCTATCATTTATAGTGAATATAGGTTGTATTATACTGGGTGTGGATTGGGTGTGCAAACCAATTAAATTATCATTAAATAGGTTGTGGATCAGGTGTGTATTGTATATAACACTATGTTTTATATACAGAGTGGATGCACACCCATGAGAAAACAGCTTTTTTGAGGTTTTAAAAATCTATAATTTCACGCAACACTATGATTTTGCAGGGTTTTGATGGGTTGCAATACCCTTGCGAGGGGTGTGCTACTCTCTTGAATCTTATCTTGTGTCTTCTTCGGATTGTTTTATTTTTATGGGGTTATTTTATTGTTGTTTTCTGCTTGATTTGAAAGCGCGGTTAATCGCGTGTTTGTGATTTATTTGTTGTCTGTTGTGATTATTGTGTTACATGCCATAATTAAAGTTCATTAACGTATAGACGAGTACTCATATGATTAGGGTAATACATTTTTTAAATAAATATTTAAAGTATGTAAAGATTGAATTAGCTACATCAATACAAACGATGGGGCCAAGTTGCGATCCAAACCACCCTAACTATTATAAGACCTATGTCAACCCAACCACGGGCTTGCCCATAAGTGGATCAGTTGATGCCTCAGGTAATACCTATGGCGCCTATCATGATGATTATTATAGACGGTCGTCTTCAGATGATGATTATCGAAATCGAGACTATTATAATTCGATCAATAATTACAATAATCCGCACAGTAATTATAACAATTCATCTTGTAGTTCTGTCTATCGATGAGATCAAAAGATGGCATAGCCATTCATGGTGACAATGCCAGCGGTAAATCAACACTGATTAAGCCTGGATCAAAGGCGCTCCCATGATCGAGGCCCCTGGGAAGCCTCGAAGTTCACTATGGGCCGGTCTTGTATCCTATAACCTTGCTAACAGGTGGTACTGTTAAAGGCAGCCTGAGGTGATTGTTGGAATGGAGTGGCTGATCCCTTGTTCGTTGATGATGCTGATATTATCATCAAATAAATTGTTGGAAGGCCGCCTTGTGTGGCGTAAGTGAAAGAGGAGGTTGTGAAAAAGCTGCTAGTAGCAGCGCTAGGAATAAGTTGCAACTGAGGCGTGATATTATCGTAGCCCGTGCTGTCGTACCCTATATTGTCATCGTACCAGACATAGTTTAGGCCAGCTATGCTGAAAGCTCCGAACAACCAATCCGTGGACAGGGTGCTTGCGTTAAAAACTTGTACATTATTACCTGTCGAGGTGCAGGCTGTTCCTGAGCCAAGCTGTCGTAGCCATACTGTGTTTGCGCCACCGCCAGATATGGCATTTATGTTGGTGAGATTCGAAGCGGCTCCGTTAATTTTTGCAAAAGCTGGCGAACTAATATCGCCATAGCATCCCGCAGGCGAATTTATGGTGCCTGTTTGACACACCGCAGCCCAATCATCGGCGGTAAGTGTGGCGGATGGGGTGGATGGGATTTTTGCAATAGCATCAGCAATATGTTCATTAACGCAATCCACATTGCAGGGGTTGCTATTTGCAATGGCTGGGCCGGTTGTTGCATATACAGCGATCCCCAATATGACTTGCGAGAAATACTTTATTTTCAAGCTCATGATTTTTTCCTTTAAACTGTGTATGAAAGACTTAATAGCAATCCGTTCTGCATTGGAATATTTGAAATATGCCCGGTGAATGCAGTGGTGTTAAGTGTATAAGTCGTATTGCCGCCAAAAATACCTTGGTAATTTAATGATAAGCTTGCGCGGTCAGAGATATGTACGCCTAATCCTGCTTGTAATTCAAAAGCTACTTCTGACAAGTCATTGAAAGTGACGCGGTCATTAACTTGCATACGACGGTAAGCGATACCTGGTTTAATTAAACCAAACACTGGGATGCTCTCAACAGGTTGCCATGACGCCGTGGCTAAAAGGTCTAACATCGGTTTAACCGTGACTTGAGGAAGCAATCCCCCTAGGTCATCAATCGTTAACTGAGGAATATTAAGACGAGCTGTATTGCCGTTTTGAACGCCTACTTCCACACCAAAACGTACGGTTTTAAATGCACCAAAATCTCTGGCGATAGCAAATCGCCCTAGAGCTGTTTGACCATCACCGATGGCAGCTTGTGCAGAGGGATCAGCGGTTGCACCACCACTATACAAATTATCGTACCAAGTATAACCAAGACTACCAACAACTGACCAAGGACGATATTCTTCTGCTACTGGTCCCATTGTTCCTGCGATTGCACTGACTGATAAGGCGCATCCGACTGCAATTAAACTTGTTCGTAATCCCATGTTACCTCCTGTAATTGATTGTTTTTCCTAACGTTATAGAGCGAGCGGAAATTATGTGGAGCTACATCATCATATAAGACAATAAGACAATAAGACAATCAATATTCTTCACGATAAAACAATAAAATCAACATACAGTCTTATGTTGTTTATTATATTAATCATGAACAAAACTGCTTTTGCAGAGCCTGATGGTTCATATAATACACGACTTTCTGTTACATGATGATTGAAGCAGGATTAAACATCAGTAGTAAATATTGGTCGAATAACTTCATACAATCCTGAATAAATTTTTCCAACGAGTCTATTTTTTCCAGCAAAAGGTACCGGGCTAGATCGTGTTCTTTTAATTCTGTTGCTAAGGCAAAAATATACTTTCTATTTTGATGTTCTCTGGCTACGGTTAACCCGTTAAATAATCCAAAAGAAACCCTGCCACACATTGTCCTTTTCTCATTACCATGCAGATGTGTCACTTGTTGCCATGGTAATGCTACAAATGTTGTGTTTTCTGCGATCCGCTTAAGGGGATCATTTAAAATGAATTTTTCATCATAATAAAAATCAATCCAATCCTCATGCGTACAAAATCGATAGGATGTGTCGCCATCTGTTCCTAAAAAATAAAAATAATCGCAGCCTAATAATTTTAGTGAACGAAAAGCTTTATTGAATTGCAATTCAAACTGTTCGGGGAAAGGGCTTCTTAAGTCTTGCGTTACAGCTAAATGCATGGAGGTAATTCCTGTTGTTGCCCCATGGGATTCAATGGTAGACTACGTTACGCGATATCCTCCCAGATGTAAATGAAAAAAATTTCAATCATATCGGCTTTTCTTGGAACTTTGATTGAAGTATATGATTTTAGTGTGTTTGCTTTTCTTATACCCATATTGTCCGAAGTATTTTTTTCTTCCCATACAACCAAAGTTGCAATAAATTTTACCGTATTGGCCTATGTCATCAGCTATGGTGTCAAGCCGGTTGGCGCTTTGACCTTTGGTTACTTGATTGATGCCTATGGTCGTAAAAAAGTATTGCTGTTGACAACGTTTCTCATGACAGTCGTGACTGCAACCATCGGTTTATTACCATTAGATATGCCAAGGGTTTATCAATGGTGGGCTCTTATTGGATGTAGAATCATCCAAGGGTTATCTATATCGGGGGAATTTTCGTCAGCTATCATCATGGCTGTTGAACAAGGACGAAAACGACCCGCGTTTTTCGGTAGTATGGCCTTTATCGGGGGTAGCTTAGGGTTATTATTGGCCAATATCAGTGTTTATATCCTGCTTAATTTCATGCCGCATGACCAGATGATTCGATATGGGTGGCGCATCCCATTTTTAATTAGTACGTTTTTCTGGCTCATCTTGTTTATGATTAGGAGCAACATAGATGATGTTACCTCCGTTAAGGGTTTAATGAGACACGGTATTCGTGACTTGATGACAACCCATAAAAGAGCGTTGGTCACTGTATTTATCATTTCGAGTTTATCCGCATCAGCGTTTTATATGACATTTGTTTTTATGCCTACTTTTTTATCAACGTCATTAAATTTACATTCTCATCAAACTGCTGTGTTGATAACACTAATCTGTCTGTTGATTTATGTCCTTGCTTTGCCATTAGGTGGCTTGCTGGCCGATAAAATTGGTGTGAGGAAGCAAATCAAGGTGTCCTCCTTGTTGTATCTGCTATTTGCTTGCGCCTGTTTTGCAATGCTTCCTGGCTTGAATAGTATAGGCTGTCTAACGGTATTAGCTTTCTTTGCAATGATTCAAGCATTACTTAATTCAGCGTTACCTGCATTCATGGTGACTCAATTTGATCAAATGCAACGTGGTAAAGCACTGGCAATCTCATATAATATTAGCTTGACTATCTTTGGTGGGTTGATGCCTTATTTGATATTGACCAACGAGATACATTTAAATCCAGGGGTTCCTATAAGCATGTGCGCTGTTTTAACTTTAATTGTTATGCATTGGGGTAGGTAAGACTATGGTTATTTATGAAGTAAATTTAGCGATTAATGATGAGATTTACACTGAGTTTAGATTATGGTTAAAAGAGCATGTGAACGAAATGCTCCAATTCCAAGGGTTTATAAAGGCCAGTATATTAAGACCAGAACTTGACGAAGCTTCTGCCCAAGAAAAACTGACCATTCAATACCAGCTAGAGAATAGGGACAATTTGGAAAGATACTTTACTGAATTTGCTGCTAAAATGCGTGAAGAGGGTATTAAGCGTTTCAATGATAAGTTTTCAGCAACGCGAAGAGTTTTTGAGGTAGAAGAGATTATCATGCCTATCCGGTTGACACCCAAGACCACTATATGTAGTGTTTATCGACCTCATGCCTATCCGGTTGACACCCAAGACCACTATATGTAGTGTTTATCGACCATAAAGTTCGTCGTATGTTTTTGCCTCAATTTGCGTGGCAATACCCAACACTGAATTAAATGCTGTCATTGGATAGAATCGCCTATTGAACCGAAAAACAAATTCATTAAGATAAGATTGAAGGTGTTGTTGACTCACTCCATGGTGTGTGCCGAGGATCCAAGCTTTAAGATTTGAAAAAACGATGTGAATCATTGGTAACGCTTGATCTGTTTTTTCAGGGTCACCACCCAAGACAACGGGTGCATGATCATAATCCAATCCTCTCAGGCCATTATAGCCAACCCATCCATCGGTAATGATGTGGCTCTTTGGTGCGATGCTGTCGACAACAAAGTTCTCAAGATCTTTTGCTCCTCGACTGCTAACTACTTGCAGGCGTAACCTACCAGCATAGATTGATTTCCTGGATGTCTTCTCCACTTTAGTACGAACCTCAACAGCGCCAGCCACGTAGGCTTTGTGATGGACTCCACTTCCTTCCCCACGCGTTTTTCCGCCTACATAGGCTTCATCAACTTCAACCGGCCATGTTCCGCCAATTCGATCACGATTAGGGCGAACCATGGCTGCGCGTAATTTATGAAGAATTTGAAATGCCGTCTCATAACGAGTAAGGCCAAGTTGTCGTTGGAATTGGCTTGCGGATTGCCCAGGCGTTTGCGTCGTCACGAGGTATGCCGCCCAGAACCAAACCTGCAGCGGCGTTCTAGTGGCGTGCATCACTGTATCAACAGTTATGGATGTGTCACGCTTGCACTTACGACACCTTAGAATAGTCGGTCTATTTTCAAATACATATGGGTCTCCAATCGAACAGCAGAATCTGCACTCAAAACCGTTAGGCCATCGAACGGCCTGCAGGTATCCTGCAGCCGCGATTTCAGATGGAAACATATGCTGCATTTCCAGCAGCGTTGAAGGAAAATTTAATTGTGTGTTCATATGAAGGAATACTACATATAGTGGTCTTGGGTGTCAACCGGATAGGCATGCAATTTTCATCAAGTTTTAGCAAAAAAGACGACGGTGCGGAATGTCGGTTTATGCTACGGTAATTGAGCACTCACCCAATGCTGACGTGGTCAAGCGTTCCTGAATTTGTAAACGACGAGCAAAAAAATCAACGATTCTCGCAATTTTAGACAGACCGATGACTTTTTCTTTGGGTAAATAACCCACATGGCATTTTCCTGCAGTTATGATCAAATGGGTGCGTGAAAACATCTCATCCAACAATTGAGTCACTAATGAATAGCGTCTTTTGACAATGCGCGATCAAATCGGGTGTTT
>JAPLRK010000082.1 GCA_026399195.1 Legionellales bacterium | reverse complement strand
TGACTAAAAAAGTAAATATGCTTTAAATAAGCACGAAAACCCATGTCTTTAAATCATGAAATTTAGCGTGGTAGTGCCTGGAATGATAAAAATAGGCCATCAAATGCCGGGAGTGGAGATTAATTGGTTCTAGCGGGAATCGTTGATCAAGTTGCTGCCAGCGAGCAATTAATACTAGAATTTGATATAGGGAGCTATTTCGCTCCCTATCCTAAGTGAAAAGCCGCCGTGGATGCGCGGCTCATTTCCTCTCGAGATCAGCTGGTTAGTCGCCTTTTTTTCCTGACAACTTTTCTTTGATACGTGCAGCGCGACCCGCCAAATTACGTAGATAATACAGTTTGGCGCGACGTACATCCCCACGGCGCTTCACAGTGATGCTATCGACAACGGGGCTATACGTTTGAAATACGCGTTCTACGCCAACGTTATGTGATATTTTACGGACGGTAAATGCGGAATTAAGCCCTCGATTACGCTTGGCAATCACAATCCCTTCAAAGGCCTGCAGACGCTCACGTGTGCCTTCTTTGACTTTCACTTGCACCAATACGGTATCCCCTGGACCAAATTCTGGGATCTCTTTACCTTGCATTTGTTCGCTATTAATAGCGTCAATCACGTTGCTCATCGCTTACTCCTCATATTCAGTTTTAAATTCGACAAGCAACTGCATGTCTGAATCGTTTAACTTCAATTGTTCTAATAAATCTGGCCGTTTTAGCCATGTTTGCCCCAACGATTGCTTTCTGCGCCAGCGCTCAATTTCACGATGGTTCCCTTCCAACAACATTTTTGGAACAGACGCCGCTCCGACAACAGCCGGACGACTGTAATGCGGGCAGTCCAGTAACCCATTCATGAATGAGTCAAGCTGTGCTGAGGCCTGATGACCCAGGCTCCCAGGCAGCAAACGAACGACCGCATCGATGAAGACCATGGCAGCTAATTCACCCCCACTTAAAACGTAGTCTCCCAGCGACCATTCTTCATCCACATGTTGAGCAATAACCCGCTCATCAATTCCTTCATATCGCCCAGCTACAAAAATCAATGATTGTTTCATCGCAGCTATTTGATTCAATTTAGCTTGTGTCACTACCTGGCCTTGTGGACTCAAGTAAATGACTTGGGTCTCTTCAGGCATCTGGCTCTTTGCACACTCAATCGCTGCATGCAAAGGCTCATACAACATCACCATGCCAGGGCCACCACCATAAGGCTTATCATCTACCTGTCGATAAGGTCTACTGGCCCACTCTCTAGGGTTCCAGAGGGAAACTTTTGCAATCCCCTGATCTATCGCACGTCCAACAACCCCATAATCGAGACTCTGAAACATCTCAGGCATTAAGCTGACCACACCGACATACCACACAACTAAAAGTCCCTATCCCAGTCTACAGTGATCGTGCGCTCGGTCTCATTCACTGAGATCACAAACTTTCCTGGAAGATAAGGGATCAAATGTCGCCTGTCTCCCTCCACCACCAAAACATCATGTGCGCCTGTAGACATCATGTCCGTGACAATCCCCAATTCAACCCCATGATGATCCAACACTTTCATGCCGACGAGTTGATGCCAATAATATTCACCTGACGATAATTTGGGGAGCTGACATCGTTTGATGGCAATCTCTACATTGGTTAAACGGGCCACATCCTCACGTATGACAAACCCTTCTACTTCAGCCAAAATGGATTTGACATTCATCTTGATCTGTTTCAATTGAATGGGTTGCCATTGATCGTGAAGACGAATATGCCAATGGGTATAATGCATGATGTTGTCACGAGGTTCCGTGAAGGAAATAACACTCACCAAACCCTTGATACCATGAGGTCGACCAAACCGGCCAACAACGACCCAATCAAGTTCAGTCATCACATCAAACAGCAGCTACGCTCTTTTGATGTTCTTTGGCCAATGATGTCACGCGATCAGACAATTGCGCTCCTATCTTTTTCCAATGATTCAATTTTTCGACATCAAGATGTAGACGGACTTCTTGCCCACGAGCGATAGGATTAAAATAACCAATTCGCTCAATGTCATTACCATCACGTCGTCTGCGACTATCGGTCACAACGATATGATAAAAGGGACGTTTCTTAGCGCCAGCTCGTGATAAACGGATTACGACCATTATTTGCCTCAACTTTTTATGATAGTGAAGATGGAAAAATGGCGAGTATTGTACGAAAATTAACGCGCCATGGGAAGGGGTTTTAAGGATTTAATTCTACCTCAACCCCGTCATACCCCCCATTCCTCGCATCATTTGCTTCATCCCACCCGGTTTCGTAAATTTTTTCATCATTTTTTGCATTTGTGTGAATTGTTTGAGCAATCGATTCACGTCTTGTATCTGAGTACCCGACCCACACGCTATCCTTTTTTTGCGAGAACCAAGAATAATTTTGGGGATCCGCCGCTCTTTCATGGTCATCGAATTAATGATAGCAATGGTTTGAGCCAAAGCTTTGTCATTGATTTGACCCACCGCCTGTTTCGGGATTTGATTCATACCCGGTAATTTACTCATCATCCCGCTGATCCCACCCATGCTGTTCATTTGCAACAACTGTTGTTTAAAATCGTCCAGATCAAATCCTTTTCCCTTTTTAAGTTTCTTTGCGAGCTTTTCACTCGACACTTTGTCAGCTTTTCGCTCCACTTCTTCAATGAGGGTTAATAAATCGCCCATACCTAAGATTCGAGAAGCAACACGCTCAGGATGAAAAACTTCTAGGGCGTCCACTTTCTCACCATGCCCCATGAATTTGATGGGCTGGCCCGTGATCGATTTGACAGACATCGCAGCGCCCCCACGAGCGTCGCCATCTGTCTTCGTTAAAATAACCCCGGTGAGCGGTAGCACGTCATGGAAAGCCTTAGCAGTGATTGCTGCGTCTTGTCCTGTCATACTGTCGACCACAAACAAGGTTTCAACGGGATGCAGCGCAAGATGCAAACTTTTGATTTCAGACATCATCTCTGAATCAATATGTAAACGTCCGGCAGTATCTACAATAACCACATCGATGAATTGTTTTTTTGCTCTATCTAGCGCTTGTTTAGCAATGTCGAGAGGACGCTCTGAGGGTTCACTCGTGAAAAAGTCAACGCCAACCTCTTTGGCCAAAACTTCAAGCTGATGAATGGCTGCAGGACGGTATACATCCACGCTGACCAGCATCACTTTTTTCTTTTCAGTCTCTTTGAGAAAACGTGCCAATTTTGCAGCGCTCGTGGTTTTACCAGATCCTTGCAAACCTGCCAATAACACAACAGCAGGGGGATCTGCAGCCAAATTAAGAGCAGCTCTGGTATCGCCCATGATATGAATCAACTCATCATGAACGAGTTTAACCAGCGCTTGATCAGGCTTTAAGCTATCGATAACCTCTTGACCCAGGGCTTTCTGTTTGATGACGTCTATGAATTCTTTGATGACGGTCAACGCGACATCCGCTTCAATCAAAGATAAGCGAACTTCTCGTAAAGCTTGTTGCATATTGTCTTCGGTAAAACGGCTTTGGCCACTCAAATGTTTAAACGTACGAGTCAATCGCTCCGTTAAATTTTCAAACATGTTTTTTACCCCTCATCCTGAAAAATTTAGGAGTGTATCATAACTTGCCAAATTTTTGATATCATTCGAGGATGGATCATGTCTTAAGGATTTTACAGTGCCCGTATCTCTCGTCACCCTTTTCGGTGTGTTGTTGGTTTTGATATTGTCATCGATACCGGTTGAGACATCTAGTCAAACTACAAAATAAACAAGCCATCCGAGTCAACCAACTTTTGGCACACCCCGACAGATTGTTGAGCGTTGTTTTGATTGGTAACACACTGGCCAATATCATGGCATCTATGGTCGCCACATTGGTGGGACAACGTTTGTATGGCGACGCCGGAGTGATTGCAATGACCGTGGTCTTATCTCTTGTCATTTTAATCGTTTCAGAAATGACACCTAAAACGCTTGCAGCCCTGCATCCCCAAGCCGTTGCTTTTGCATGTTCCCTCCCCCTTAAAATCCTTCAAGTGATCTTTTCACCCTTGGTCCACCTCATCAGTTGGGTTTCCAACGCTATTTTACGCACTTTTGGGATCAGGTTAGATGAGAACACCAAAGATACGTTGACTGGAGAGGAGTTACGCTCGGTGGTTCATGAAGCAGACTCCCTATTGCCGATGGAGCATAAAAGCATGTTGATAAGCTTGCTGGATTTAGAGCAAGCCTGCGTTCTCGACATCATGGTACCTAAGGCCGACATTGTGGGCATTGATTTGGAACAACCCTGGCATGAGGTCCTCGTACAACTGGAAATGTCACAACATACACGCCTTCCTTTGTATCGAGATACGATTGATAACTTGGTGGGAATGATCCATTTAAGGGCTGTGTTAAATCTTGTGTTAGAGGACAGACTCGATATGGAAGGCTTGTTGAAAATAGCCGAAGCGCCCTATTATATCCCTGAAGGAACCTCATTAAATTTACAAATCCTACATTTTCAAAAAATGAAACGTCGTAGTTGTTTTGTGGTTGATGAATATGGTGACTTACAAGGTTTGGTCACGATGGAAGATATTCTCGAAGAAGTGGTCGGTGAATTCACAACCAACATCGCAGCCTTAAGCAAAGACATCACCCCTCAAGACGACGGTTCAGTCATTGTGGATGCAAGCATCACCCTGCGCAATCTCAACCGATTACTCAGCTGGCATCTCCCCTCTATTGGCCCTAGGACCTTAAGCGGCTTAATCATCGAGCACTTGGGCTACATTCCACCAGCAGAATGCTGCCTTAGGATTGAAAAATATCAAATTGAAGTATTAAAAGTCAGTGATAACACGATTAAAAGTGTATCGATGGTCAAGGTGGGAAAAAAAAAGAAAGGGATTTAAATCATATAATAAGCGCCAATCGCTATTGTCCTATTATAAGGTAATATATAAAACTCAATATCTAAATTTGCGGAGTAATTTCGCACCAAAAAGGCGAACAACTTTTCCTGCCAGAAAAACCATAAGGCTTTCTTTTTTCGACTCGCCACAACGTTTGGAATTTCCAGCAGATAAGTGGCCTTGTGGATATTGATGGTGAAAGGAAATAGACCGCGATCTGTGGCTTCTTGCATCGCTTCTGGTACGGCGACCGTGTCCATGAACCCGTAATGAAGCGTCAACTCACAGATGTTTTCATTCAAACACGCCACTTGAAAGCGTTCATCCACGCGCACGTGAGGGATATTTTCGACCCAATAATTGACGATCAGAATATGCTCAGGAAGCGTGCAATTTAGTTTTAAAAAATGAAGAAAACTGCCGCCACTTTTATCATAAATATCTGTGATAAAAATGGCCGTAGTATCTGGGATGCGGTGCAACCTTTTGTAATCCAATTGTTTTAGTATTTTTGATAAAGCTTCTTTTTTAAGAAAATAGGTTTCGTTGAGATAAATCCGTCCTCTGTTCCATGTGTACATAATGAACGCTGCAATAGTTGCGAATAATATAGGCACCCAACCGCCTGTGTGTAGCTTTTGAATATTGGCGCTGAAGAATGCGAGATCAATCACAGTGAAAAACGTGAAAATCACAATGATTTTGATCCAACTCCAATGCCATTTTTTAATGGCCAAATAAATCACCAAAATGCTCGTAAGCACCATGACCAAGTTCACGGCAATACCATATGCATGGGTCATGGCGTTTGAGTTTTTAAAGTGAAGCACCAAAGCAATGGTCCCTATCGCTAAAATGTGGTTCATTTGTGGGATGTATATTTGCCCAATTTTAGAGCGTGAGGTTTGAACGATCTGTAACCGAGGGTACAACCCCAACAAAACGGCTTGTTTGGTCAGCGAAAAGGTGGCTGAAATCACCGCTTGGGATGCAATGATTGTCGCCATCGTTGCAAGAATCAACAGAGGGATTGCAAACCATTTGGGTGCCAACAAATAAAAAGGATTGATGATCGCTTCTGGATGCGTCAATAAGTGCGCCGCCTGACCAAAATAATTGAGCAGCAAACAAGGTAATGCGACAATGAACCAACTCAAGCGAATAGGGGTTTTACCAAAATGGCCCAAATCGGCATACAATGCCTCACCGCCCGTCACCACGAGAAAAATACCCCCTAAAAGGGCATACCCGGTCCATCCATTACCCAATAAAAAGGACAGGCCATAGATGGGATTCATGGCGTAAAGAACCACTGGGTTTTGCACCACTTGAACGACGCCTAAGACGGCTAACGTTAAAAACCACAAGAGAATCACAGGACCAAATACAAAGCCAATTTTTTCAGTCCCCAGGGATTGAACTGAAAACAAACCCACCAAAATGACGCAGGTTAGCGGAATAATCCATTCGGAAAGGCTCGGGTGAATCACATGAAAGCCCTCCATAGCACTCACCACGGAAATAGCAGGGGTAAGCATCCCATCCCCCAACATCAAGCCAGCACCAAAAATGCCTATCAAAAAGAACAACTTCGGCTGATTCACACTGGCACGCTTAATCAGCGCCAATAAAGCCAGAATCCCACCTTCCCCGTCGTTGTCTGCTCGAAATAAAATAACCAAATATTTGATTGAAATGACGAGAATAAGGGACCAAAAGATGAGTGACAACACGCCTAACACGGGTTCAAGTGTGATAGGCAAGCCATTCAAAGATTCACGCATGGCATACAGAGGGCTTGTACCAATATCCCCATAAACCACGCCCAAGGCCGCCATTGAAAGCGAAACAAGTGCGTGACGTTTAGGTGAAGTATCCTCACTCAATGGAAGAAGTCCTTAATGAACCCATCGAAAAGGATAACAACAGCCTAGCAACAAAGCAATTCACGGCATGATCAGGAAGGGGTATCCCTATCGCGAGACCCAAGAGATTTCCCGATTTCTGTTCTTCTCCCTTCGACCATTGCCTCAAATTCTGCTACTAAGTCTTTTGAATCTTTAGGCAATGATAGGACGGCATAGTCTTTTGAGGCTTGAAAGTTGCTGACAACCGTACGGAGAGCTTCCAAGTCTCCTGCTGCTTTAATGCTCTGCGATACGTTCTCTAAGATTTGACGTGGGTTATTTCTTGCCCCCAGATAGTCCCTCTTGAAGTCTCTCTTGAAGTCTCTAAATTTGTCCACGAAGCTCACAGACGATTTAGGAACTTCCTCGATTGCTAATGAAACGTCAACAAAGTCATCTCCACGAGGTGGCTCAACTTCAGCGCTCCCTCCACCAAGAGGAGGTCTTGGAGATAATTCCCTGCGTAGTGCCTCACCTGATGGCGATGTAAGCCCTAAGCCCGTTAGGAATTTTTCAACCTTCTTACATCCACCAAAATAGGCAGTGAATAACAGGGGTTCTAACAGTTCTGTGATAACCCGAGGATCGTTGGTGTCAATTTTCCCTGCTTTGATAAGGTTATTGAACATTACATCATTATCCTGGCTTAGCGCATAATGAAGGGGTGTGAACCCATCCTTCTGTTGAACTCTCACATTTGCCCCAAATTTTATTATTTCTGTAATGTATTGATTCAATATTTTTATCTGCTTAGGATCTTCAGTTATCCTTGATTTACCTCGGTCTGTGAAAGCTACCCATTGTTCTTCTAGCGCTCTTCTATGCTCTATAGTTTCCAGTGATGTACTACCGGCTACGAATTCTTCCAATTCTGAGCTTTTCTGGCCCTTTTCGTCTTGACTTCTCATAATGAACCTTCCATATGTTCTAGCCCGTATTTAAATTATAGACCATATTTTCATAAGTTCTGGGAACACAAGGCATTGCGAAATCACAAGGGATCCTTAATAATGGAACCAGCGAATTGTTCTGGGAGAAAAGATGTCGGTCAAAACCGCGGCGAAGCTATCGCTGTGCATGGGTCTCAGTACTTTGGTATTGTCTGGCTGCTTTAACCCACCTTATAATAACTTCACCCCAGAGCGCCGCACCTTAAAACAAACCCTAGCGACCACGGCCGTTGGCGCCGGAGCTGGTGCACTGATTGGATCGGTGGTTGGGGGAACAGCTGCTGGTGCTGTGATTGGAGGGGCTGCAGGAGTTGCCATTGGGCTTTATGCCGGCAATCAACATAACCTCATCAAAGCCATCAAAAAACAAGATATGCAATACTTTGCTTATGGCGACACCATGACCTTGGTGGTGCCAACGGATCGTTATTTCCTTTATAACAGCCCTCACTTAAATGACATCTGCTATCCTGGATTAAATAATATCGTAAGACTACTTAAATACTACCCAAACAGCCCGATTTATGTTGCAGCCTTCACCGATGATGTGGGCACTCGGCATCATAAAAACAAACTATCTCAAGCACAAGCTGAAACGATGATCACTTTTTTATGGGCGAATAACATTCCCGCGCAATTACTGCATCCAGAGGGGTATGGCGATAAGCATGATGTGGCTGACAATCATTGGATCCATGGCAGTGCCTACAATCGTCGTATTGAAATTCAATGGCTAAATGGCCCTTTCCCAACCAGATCACAACCCGCGCGAGCCTAAAGATCAATACCTCGTAGCACGACTTAACGTTTCTTGAGATAGCGTCAAAGATCGCTCAACCTGAGCGAGTTCTGATTGTAGATTTAATTGAGCTTGAAGATCACAGCCCTCTTGAAGTTTTTCAAGGTTTTGGGTCAAAGCTAACTGCTGCGAGTTGAGCCTATCAATATCCATTTGCAAGGTGCTTAACCACGTTTGTCGCGTGGTGATAGATGAAATCCCAAACGTCGATGGGGATGCGTTTTGGGAAGGGGTCGACATTCTTTGACACAGTCGCACCAGCACATGAATCTGTTGGCTCACCTTCCCAGCCAAATAATGCGCGCTTAATTCGTGAGTCGTCTTCTTTAAAAGACCTAAATTCGCATCGACTTCGTCAACTAAGGCTTGAGGTGTCATCTCAAGACGCTGCTTAAAAAGTCCTCTGGGCAGCTGCGTGGCATTCAGTACTGAGTATTTGGTGCTGAGTTTCCAGAGAAGCTCTGGCATTCGGGCGGACAAGTTTTGTAACGATTCGCTCACGGCCCTCATGCTTCAATCGCCAATGGCGCGCCTTGCTCTCGTCGAGTTCTCAGCCAATGGGTGATAAAGGGTGGCGCACACATAAGGACTAACCCGATGAAAAGCATGCTTTCGTATCGTCCCACACTCCCCACATTAATCCCATCTGGAGGCATAAAACTGACAATTAAGGTCGTGATAACCCCCATCATCCCAACACCCGAAACCACACACAGGCCCGTGAGGCCCCCAGGAATACGAAAAGCACGAGGATGATCAGGCATCGTCACACGCAATTTAATGGCCGCCAAGAACATCAAAAGATACATGAACATATAAAGTTGCGCTGCCAATGCTGTTAATAGCCAATAGGAACCATTCACGCTCGGCATAAACAAAAACAAAGTAGAGAGTAGGGTCACAATCATGGCTTGTCCCACCAGCATCACGACAGGGGCCCCTCGCTGATTCGAACGTTGAAAAAAGAGGGGTAAATTGCCATCAACAGCAGCCACTAACAAGCCTTTGGTTGGCGCAATGATCCAATTACTCACCCCCCCAAAACCACCCATCACCAACATCAGAGCCACCAGTGGCATCATCCATAACAGATGATAGTGTGCAAAAAAAGCATCAAAAGCCTGCATGATCCCGGCTACGAGATTGATGTCGTGTTGGGGTAAGACCATAGCAATAGAGAGCGAACCCAAAATCAATGTGCTTAAAATGATGACGACGGAATAAATCAATGCCCGCGGAAAAGCTCTTTGAGGATTTTCCACATCATTGGCGTGCACCGTGGCAATCTCTATACCACAAAACGACAAAATAATGGCCGTCAAGGACACCCACATCGAGCTATCTTGCCAATGAGGTAAAATACTAGGTAGGTCGAACGTCACCTGAAGAGGATGATCGTTGAAAAGCCACATGGCACCCAGCCCGATGATCAACGTCATAGGAAGTAATAGGCCTGATAATGTACAAATCGTGCTGAACAAGGCGGACGAGCGCATACCACACAGATTAACAGCTGTCGCGCCCCAAAAGGAGCCGACAATCACCACCCATAAAAAATAAGGGTTTTGGGCTAAGCCTGGATCAATCAAATACCCCATGGTGCCTGCCACAAATGACAAAATGGTAGGATACCAAATGACGTTTTCTATCCATTGTAGCCAAATGGCAAGAAAGCCTATTTTTTTCCCAAAGGCTTCTTTCACCCAGATGTAAACGCCACCCTGTTTAGCCCATCCTGAAGAAAGTTCGGCGGAAACCAGTGCGGTAGGAATCAGGAAAAAGAAAGCCCCTAAAATAAAAAAAGCAATCAATTGGCTGCCAAACAATGCAGTGGCCGGCAGATTGCGGATGCTATCCACAGAACCCACCGTGATCATGGTCAAACTAAACGTGGTCAGTGCATATTTTTTAAGACTCATTGTGCTCCCTTGTCCCACGACTTCAACAGCGTCTAGGTGATATTATAAAAGGATTTTCTTAAGACAACCTTAGGGCTATCTCATTCGCTGGCCAGTCATCACATCATAAATGGCACTGGTCTGTTGCGCACCGCCCAAGGCCCCCTCTAAAAAAGCATCAATCCCTTGTGGAAATTGCTTTTGCACCCCCGTGAGATCCACAGCCGGCAAGTGTCCACTTCGATTAGCACTAGTAGAGATGACTGGCCCCTCCGCACAGAGCTGGCGCGCGATGGGGTGGGCCGTCATCCGAAGAGCGATGGTATCATGCTCGCCATTTAACCAATATGGGATCGTTGCGGCCTTTGGAAACAACCAAGTGACGGGACCTGGCCAAGTTGCACGAACCGCATCCAGGCGATCCGTGGGAACATAGCCCACCAGACGTCCCCATTGAGACCAGTCTGAAATCAAAAGAATCAAGCCCTTGGCCAAGGATCTTTGCTTTAAAGCAACCAATCGCTCAACAGCTTTCTGATTAAAAGGATCACATCCCAAGCCATAAACGGCTTCGGTGGGATAAGCTATCAACTGTCCTTCTGACAGGCATTGCCGTGCTTCACTTACTTGCTTGACGATTCGGATGGTTGTGACCCTTCCTCACTGACCGAAAGAATAGCCACATCTTCCAACGGAACATCGCCGTGCCCTTTGCGTTGGCCTGTTTTGACTTTCGCAATTAAATCCACAATCTCCATGCCCTCAACCACTTCACCAAAGACACAATAACCCGCCTGCTCTTGCTGCTCTCCTTTATAATTCAAGAAGGCATTGTCTGCGAGATTAATGAAGAACTGTGAGGTGGCTGAATGTGGATCAGAGGTGCGAGCCATCGCAAGGGTGCCGCGATGGTTCAATTTCCCAGATTTAGCTTCATTTTTGATAGGCTCGTCGGTTGATTTTGTATCAAAATCTGCTGTTAACCCACCCCCTTGAATCATAAACCCACCAATCACACGATGGAAAATCGTGTCATTATAAAAACCACGGCGGGCATAAGATAGGAAATTAGCTGCGGTTTCTGGGGTTTTCTCTTCGTCCAATTGTATCCGAATATCCCCTTTTGACGTTTGAATTAAAATCATGAAAGCTCCGATGAAATGATCACATCACGCATTTTATCACAAACATCATGTAAAACATGAACATTATGAATACTTGCAAGAGCCGTGAACAGATTGGATTTTTGTTTAAATAATTGATGCAAATATGCTCGAGAATGATGTCGGCAAGTATAACAGAGACAATCCGCCATGATGGGGGACATGTCTAAAGCAAAACACGCCTTTTTGATTTGAATGCGGGCATGTTCATACTCTGTGTCAAACCGGAGCCAGTGCCCATCTTTCACCACTTTTCCACAATACAACGCCCCATGACGGGCGTTGCGAGTAGGGGCGACACAATCAAACATGTCAATACCCTCGGCCACAACATCCAGCAAATCTTGCGGGGACATGCCAACGCCCATGGTGTAGCGTGGTTTATGTTCAGGCAAACACGCCCTTATCCATCGAATCACCTCCACCGTTGCCACCATATCAAAACCAATCGCCTCGCCCCCAATAGCCATCCCATCGGTGTTCATAGAGGCCACAAAATCAGCACTTTCTCGACGCAAATCCTCAAAGATCCCCCCCTGCACAATGCCAAACAGCGCCTGATGCTTTCCGTAGTGCGAATTGGGATGTTGTTGATGAAATGCCACCGATTGTTTCAACCAACGATGCGTACGCGTCATGATCGCTGCCACCTGCTCATGCGAACTTTGAGAGGGCGTGCATTGATCAAACGCCATGATGATGTCAGCACCAATGATTTTTTGAGTTTCCAATGAGACTTCTGGGGTCATATGGATCTGACGAGTGGTCCCCGGAAGCGTGAAATGGGCGCCCACTTCATCAATGGTGCAGATGTCTTTGTTCTTCGACAAACTAAACAACTGAAAACCGCCACTATCGGTGAGCATCGGGCCATGCCATCCCATAAAAGCATGCATACCCCCAGACTGTTGGATCACATCCATCCCTGGCGCACAAAGCATGTGATATGTGTTTCCACCCAAAATCAACTGACTGCCAGCATCGACCAATTCATCCGGCGTCATATTATTAACACCAGCCCTTGTACCCACAGGCATAAACACAGGCGTCATAACGTCCCCATGTGGGGTGGTCATACGAGTCACTCGAGCATGAGTATGGGCGTGGCGGTGGAGGATATCACAGTGGAAAGTATTCATGAGACGTTCATAAGGAAAAAAGGATCACGACACTCATCAGCAGCATGGCCACAAAATAGAGCGCAGCCCATGCTGGAATGGACAAGCCAAGCAACACCCAGCTGACCTCAGCGCAACTTCCTGTCCCCCAGAACAAGGCATAAAACACATCCTGCCAAGGAAAAAAATGTATCAACACATCAAGCCCTGGCAAACAAGCAGGCACTTTTTCGGGCGGTAAGGTCAAAATCCACAACTGTCGGATGGCGAAAAAAAGGCCTGCACATGAAAAAAACACTTGGAAAGAAGCTATGCACTTCCCCCGTTTTGGCGTGGAACTCCGTAATCCAATAAGACAAGTGAATGCAAACAAGAAGGCGCATAAACGCTGCGCTATGCATAATGGACATGGTTGCATTCTTGCCATATATTGCAAATAGAACACACAAATGATCGCCAAAAGAGTTGACAGCAACATCAGCTGCTGCGTCTTCAGATAAGCCCATTTATTCATTTAGGAGGGACCATATACTCAATAGCTGCTTTAATATCCGCATCACTGCATGATTGACATGTTCCTTTGGGGGGCATGGCATTCAAGCCTTTCAGGGCGGATGCCGTTAAAGCGTCTATGTTCTTTTTATCAAGTCTCGGCCCCCAGTCCGCTTTTTCATGGACCTTAGGCGCCCCTGCCACACCATCTCGGTGGCATATCACACAATATTGATCGTAAGTCGCTTCGCCTGGGCTTTTTTTAACTTGTTCCGAAGCCGCCACAGGAGCTGCCGGTGCTGGATCTGTCGCACCTGCGAGATGCACCTTACCGATGGGACTCACTCTGTCCTGAATTTGGTCCCTATCAAAATCAGGAGCAGCATAAGAAGCGGTCACCGTCAAAAAAGAAACAAAAAAAAGCCATATGCGCATAAAAAAACCCCAAAACAAGCCAAGCAAAAAATCATACCGACAATTCAAATATTTATCCAGCGGATGTTGTAGAATGCCCTGCATAAGTGATATAAAAAAAGACCCCTAATCAATCAAAAGTTCCTGAGCATCGATCTCTTCCAAATACCGATGGTACGATAAGATCTTTTGCACACGCTCATCGGGCATAAGATTGCCTGGCACGATGGCATAGTAATAGGTTTCAGAAGAGACAAAACGACTGGCAGGAACCAAACAACTTGACCAGTCCTTGTCAATTGGCATAGCGACATCTGCGCGCCATAATGCAGGGATTTTATCACCTGAGTTAAGCTCGCAAAGCATGTCTTTGCTGATCCCTTGTTGATGCGCTAAGTCACAATAAGCACGCTTGTCATCTTCGCTTTTAACGATTAAAAAACTCACGTTGGCGTCATCATCCAGCATAAAAAAACTGCCAGAATAATCCATCAAATAGAATTCAATAATGCCATGCTGCTGTCGAATTTCGCGAAAAAAATGTGCGAATTTATCGTCATGCAAACAACTGGGCGAGGTCACGGCCAACATCTGCACCAGCGTATCGGACATGGCTTGAAAATACTGTAACTGCAACTCATAAATGCACTGTGTCAGTCTGTCGGCGGCGTTCCCCTCGCTTTTTTTGATGTAGCGATGAATCAGCCCTTCATGAAATGCGGCAATGGCCAAAGCCTCATCTGCCTGCCCCGTCAAAAGAATTTTTTTAATGTTTTTATTTTCAATGAGTCTGCAAAATTCCAAGCCATTCATCCCTGGCATGGCATAATCAACAACCACTACGGAAATTTCGGAAAATCGATGAGGGTTATACACTTCTGCGTAAATCGCTGCCAAATCCAAATGAATGGTGTGATTGGAAGAAAGCCCTTGTGCGGCCTCTTTGTACTCTCTTAAGCAATGCTGACTTAAGAGATCCAGCTCGCAACGCTTATGATGAATATAATCCAAGGCTTGCCGTGGAACATCAAAAACACGGTAAGCCATCGATTCATCTAATTGCAAGACAAAATTCAACAGAAAGTCCCGACTGTCATCAATAAACAATGCCGTGCTCGGAAAATAACATGCTGGAATTGAAAAATGTTGCATCGTTCCTCCTTGAAGCCCTGAAACTGTAGATTACCCTAATTATGTACTATATTCAATCAATTTTTTCAAGAGGAAACGATAAAATAAATTGAGTATATTCCCCCTCCTTAGACTCACAACGAATATCCCCACCAAAACGATTCATCACCAGCTTGCAAAACGACAAACCTATGCCGGTCCCCATAAAAGTGGTGGTATAAAAATGCTCAAACAAGCGTGATAATTGTTTCGTAGACATGCCCTTCGCTGTGTCCATAACATAAAGATAATGCCACTGTGCCCCCGTTTCAGCTCGTATTGAAATGTCTCCCCGAAGTGATACAGATATAGCATATAAAGCATTTTTGAGTAAATTAAACAGCACATGCTGCATGAGCAATTTTGAACCCATGAAGATGAAATCCCCTTCCCAACGCACTAAGGCTCGTATTTTATCTGAAGAAAATGGATATCTTTCAATAGCCTCGCCTAAGCAAGTCGCCATTGAACAGGGCTCTAGGATGCAATTTTGTAATGAATTTTCACGCCCAGCTTTGATGAGTAACATATCAATAATCGTGTTGGCGTAGTCAATTTCATTGATGATCCGCTCGCTCACACCCTCGAGTTGGCGCAGACGATGTGGTCGAATTGGGGATGAGATCAACCCATGCTCTATGGCTAACCGATAAGCTGCAAAAAAAAGAGGTGAATAAGTCGTTAAAGCCTGCGCACCCGATTTAATTCCCAACAAGGGGGTACGCAATTCATGCGCAATCATCCCGGCCGCAGCCGCCACCCCAGCCATTCGTTGCTGCTGCAACAGGGCCGTTTTGTAATTCACGGTGGATCCAGCAACGACCACAAGAAAAACGATTAAGCTCATCTCGATATGCTCTTCAGCAAAATACATATGGGAGACGGTCAAGTAATAACAAAGAAAGGCAAGGCCCCAACCCAAGATCAAAACTACCGATAAACTAAGCAAGTCAACCAATAAAACCAAAATAAAAACGCTGCATAATAACGACATTGCAGAAATGACACTGGCTTGATTCATCAAAAAAGAATAAGCGAAAAAAAAGGACAACACATACAAAATAGTCAAAAACCAATACCAAGACAGATAAGGTTTACACCAGGAAGGCCAGTGAGGAGTCAACATCAAACCCAACCCTAACAAACTTCCAATCAATCTCAGCCATAAATTTTCATAAGGTTGAGGAAACCATTCTGACCAGATCCAGTGATATAAGGGAAATCCCAAAAAAGTGATGATACCCACAGCAACTAATTGATGCTCAGAATGCGACAAACTGCGTTGCATCGATTGAGAAAGATAGTTGAACCTTTTTTTTATGAATTTCATTCCTTCATGCTATCATACGAGATCATAAATGTGCAGAGACCCTTTAGACCTTATGTCTCAATCTACCCTACGTATTGCTACCCGAAAAAGTCCGCTGGCGTTATGGCAGGCCTCACACATTCGTGAGCAACTGTTACAACACTGGCCCTCTCTACAAATTGATTTGGTTCCTTTGGTGACCTCCGGCGATCAATTTTTAAAAAACAAATTATCAGCCACAGGTGGCAAAGGTTTGTTTGTGAAAGAATTGGAAGAAGCCCTCCTCGAGCATCGCGCAGATATTGCCGTACACTCGATGAAGGATGTGCCTGCGACCTTCCCCAAGGGACTCAGTCTGAGTGTTATTTGTACTCGTCTCAATCCATGGGATGCACTTCTCTGTGAAAAACATAGCTGCTTTTTACACCTACCCCAAGGTGCTGTGATAGGTACTGCAAGCTTACGTCGTCAGTCACAACTTTTGGCAATTCGCCCTGATTTACACATTTTACCTCTGAGAGGCAATCTTCAAACGAGACTCTCAAAATTACATGCAGGGGATTTTGATGCCATCGTGCTTGCGGTAGCGGGTCTCCAACGCTTAGGCTTAAATCATCTCATCACGGAGGTTTTTAGTGCGTCACAAATGCTACCAGCTTGTGGTCAAGGGGCTCTTGGAATAGAGTGTCGCGCCGATGATCTCCCTATTTTATCCCTCATCGCACCTTTGAGAGATCCTCTCTCAACCCTTTGTGTCAACGCCGAGCGACAAGTCAACGCCTTGTTGGGTGGAAATTGCCATGTGCCCCTCGCCGTGTATTGCCAACCCATCGCAAATTCAGAGGTGCTCCTCGAGGCAAAAGTAGCGACGCCAGATGGCCAAACCATCATCTGCAATACCCAACAAGGGCCCGAACAAAATGCACAAAAGTTGGCCGATCTTTGCGCTCGTGTTTTACTAGACAACGGTGCCAGAGAAATCCTTCGAGACATCCCATCATGACGTTAAAAGGCTTGCGCATACTCAACACTCGCCCATCTGGACAAGGGCACTTGTTACATCTTGCCATCACTAAAGCAGGTGGTCTCTCTATAGATTTACCGGTATTGGCCATAGAGCCCACTTCAACAGGCTGGATCAAGCATTTGCCACCCTTATCTCAACTACATCATGCCATTTTTATCAGTACGAATGCTGTCACACATTTCTTTGCAGGCATAAAACAACAAGGGCTTGTATGGCCTGCGTCGATACAAATCACAGCGATTGGAAAAGCCACGGCAGCTGCTTTGTCACATCAAAACATTCATCGTTACCATATGCCATCCGTAGCGGACAGTGAGCATCTCTTACAAATGCCCATCTTTCAAGATCTAGATCATCAAACCCTATTGCTTGTGAAAGGCGTAGGAGGGAAAATGGACTTGGTGCCTGCCTTGCAGCGCCGCGGAGGAGATGTGATTTCAACAAACGTATACCGTCGTGGTTTACCCAACATACGTGACGATCACCTCAAATCGATATGGCAAGATGACCTTGTCGATATGATACTGTTGACTAGCCAGCAAGCAATTCACAACCTGTTTGCTTTATTTGAAAAAGATGCCCACTTGTGGCTTCGCAAAAAACCATGCATCGTATTAAGCGAGCGCATTGCGGAGACGGCGAGAGCCTGTGGTATGCAACATGTGATGGTGAGCTCTTATGACACGATATTGAGTTCACTTGAATCAAGGAGTTCATGATGACAACCCGCCATGACGAGAAGATCCCCTCACCGTCAAACAAAACGCATCCCAGCCCCAAGGACCTTCAAATTTTGCCCAACAAAAACCCCAATCGCCGAATACCTATTTACATTGTCTTCCTTCTTTTAGTATGCATTGCCGTCTCCAGCGCCTTCTTGCTGCTCAAAACAAACATGCAAGCTCGCCTTGTGACCTCTCAACAAATACGCTTGTTGAGCAACCAATTGAACGCGCTCAAACAACAACAAATCAATGACAAAATCCTCAATGTCTCAGCCATGAAAACCATAAATAACTCACAAAATCAATTGCAACTTCGAATAAACGCCTTTGAAGAAAACATGAGTTCTGTTCTGCAGCAACGTTCTTATCAAACGAACGATTGGGGGCTTCTTAAAGTTCGTTACCTTCTTGAATTAGCAGAAATCAATGCCCATTGGAGTCTAGAAACAAACACCACCGAGGTACTCCTGCAACAAGCTGATGCCTTACTGGCTGACATCCCAGGGGCTCAACCGCTTGCCTTAAGACAAGCCCTCGCCAAAGAAATAGCAGAAATACAAGCCACACCCACACTTGACCTGACAGGTTTACTGAGCCAGTTAGATGCCGCCATTGTCCTTGTGGCCAAGCTACCCCTGAAAGCGCTCGCTACACTCACCTTGCATCCTGATGAGGCCGGAGCCCTGCCTGATTGGAAGGAACGTTTGAAGAACAGTGTGGTGATTTTGGAGGCGATGGTCGTCATACGTCACCATGATGATGATATTCAACCCCTCCCATCCAAAGCCCAGGAATCTCTGTTGCGTGAAGAGATTCGTTTGAGTTTACAAGAATCACAATGGGCTTTATTACAACATAACGACGCGCTTTATCATGCTTTTTTAGCAGAGGCCATGGAACACATCACCCAGTCTTTTGCCACGGAAACAATTGAAACAAAAGCCTTGCTGCAACAAATAAAAACATTACAAAAGACGCGATTTATCCAGAAAAACCAGACTCTAGGGCCCTCACTGCAACTCATTAATCAACTCATTGACGCTAAAAAAGATTCAGAAAACAAAATAAAATCTCCTCTTGATGGAGTCAACAAATCATGATTCGTCTGCTATTGATTTTTTTAGTTTTTCTGGGTTCGGTCTATTTAGGGATTCAGTTGCGCCACGATCCTGGTTATCTTTTAATCGCTATCAATCACTGGACCATTGAAACAACCCTTGGGGTAGCCATCCTCTGTTTGGTGCTTTTGTTCACCCTCTTTCACGGCTTACTCTTGATGTTACGATGGATAATTCAACTGCCAACTGCATGGAACAGCTGGCGTAAAAAACGCCATCTGCAACAGGCCACAGCAATGACTCGCCAAGGTCTGATTGAATTCAGTGAGGGGCATTGGTTGCAGGCCAAAAATCATTTGATCAAAGCATTATCCAATACAGAAACCCCCCTCATCAACTACCTCACTGCTGCTCGCGCGGCCCAAGAAATGGGGGATAACAAACTTCGTGACGATTATTTACGGGAAGCGCAACAATCCATGCCCGACGCAAAAATTGCCGTCGAATTAACTCAAGCGCAATTGCAACTAGCCAATCACCAATGGGAACAAGCATTAGCCACGCTCAGGCATTTACAAGATTTGGCACCCCGCCACCCCTATGTTTTGAAATTGCTCATGCACCTCTACAAGGAGCTCAAAGACTGGCCCCAACTCATTTTACTGCTCCCTGAATTAAAACGGCGTCACGTGTTGGCAGGCGATGCCTACCAACGTTTGCAACAAGAAGCTTATTTACAAGCCATGCTGGATTTGATGAAACATGCAGACACCACCTCGCTGGTACACTGGATGAAGGCCTTGCCCAACACCCTCACCCATGATCCTGAAATCATCTCAAAATATGGTTATTATTTAATAGCAAAGAACAAAGAAGCCGAGGCTGAAGTTCTCCTTCGACATTCTCTTCATAAACACTTTGACAAGCAGCTGATCACTTGTTATGGCTTGATCAGCAGTGGCGAGGATCAACTCAGCTTTGCTGAATCATTATTGAAAAACACACCCCATTCCGCTGAGCTGTTTTTATGTCTCGGGCGTTTGAGTCGTGCAAGACAATTGTGGGGAAAAGCCAAAAACTATTTTGAACAAAGCCTCACCTCAAATCCCACGTCTATCGTCTACCTAGAACTGGGGCAACTGTTAGAGCAGCTAAAGGATGAGAAAGGAGCCTGCGACATGTATAAACAAGGCCTATTGTTATTGGACTCTGGACAGAAAGACATGAAAAGGGCCTCATGTCTTTCTGTCCAAGAAATGTGAGATTTATCCATTTCGGTTTGATCATTATTAGCCCTAAATGCAAAAAGGCCGCACGAATGTTTAAATCATCATGTGCATGTCCGTCATTCAGTTGATTTTTGACACCCATAGTATTCAATCCCAATTTTTACTCGCAAACGTCCATTTTGTTTTCGCCAAGCATTGGTGTCTCTTAAGGAATAGACACATCCACAATACTCTTGTTGATAAAATTGTTCACGCTTAGCAATGCTGTACATACGTTCTGATCCGCCATTTTTTCGCCAATTATAAGTCCAATAATCAAGCATGGGGTAACGAGCAGCAGCGCGTATGCCTGACTCGTTGATTTGATTCATGTCTTTCCATCGTGAGATACCAAGAGAACTGCTGAATACTTTGAAGCCGTGTTCATGAGCATACAGAGCTGTTCGTTCAAAACGCATGTCAAAACATGCCGTACAACGCTTCCCTCGTTCAGGTTCCCACTCCATACCCTTCACACGTGAAAACCACTCGTCTTTGTCATAATCCGCATCAATGAAGGGGATCTGATGTTTTTTTGCAAAACTGACATTTTCTTCTTTTCTGATCTCATATTCTTGCAGAGGATGGATGTTAGGATTATAGAAAAAAATAGAGAATCGAATCTCGGACGCCAATAAGGCTTCCATCACCTCCCCTGAACATGGCGCACAACAAGAGTGGAGTAACAGTTTATCCGTGGCGTTAGGTAGCATCAATTGTTCACGTTCAACCATGGTCTTTGTCCTTAGACGGTACTGCCTTGATAAAATGTTGCCGGTAATAAGCAAGTTCTTCAATGGAGTCTTTGATATCGTCGAGCGCTAAATGTTTGGATTGTTTCTTGAACCCTTTGAGTAATTCAGGGCGCCAGCGGGCAGCCAATTCTTTTAAAGTGCTCACATCTAAATTTCGGTAATGAAAAAACTCAGCCAAATCTGACATATATCGACATAAAAATCGTCTGTCTTGACATATGGAGTTCCCACACATCGGTGACTTTCCCTTATCCACATAGCTCTTCAGAAAGTCGAGGGTTAACCTCTCGGCCTCTGCCTCTCGAATATCACTCTCTTGCACACGCTTGACCAAACCTGTGAGATGATGCTGTTTGGTGTTCCATTCATCCATTGAGCTTAATACCGCTGGATCTTGATAAATCGCAAGAACTGGGCCTTCAGCAAGGATTTCTAAATTCAAATCGGTCACAACTGTTGCTATTTCAATGATACGATCGCGTTCAGGCAAAAGGCCTGTCATTTCTAAATCTATCCAAATCAAATGTTGATTATTTTTCATGGCGATTCCAAGAACCTAAAAGGGTTTTCACTCGAAGAGCGCGCTGCTGACGCAAAGCCAGTTGAATAGCCTCGCCTTGATAACCCTGTTCAATCAAGGGCTGTGCCGAACACTCGCAACACTCATCCAATACGTCATTCCAATCGCGCGCAAGCTGATAAGGCATAGAATACCCCATTGCGCGTGCCTTGGCCTCAGTGGCTATCAATAGCTTTTCAAACAAACCTCTGCGCCGAAACGCATCCGATTGTTCTAAACACTCAACCACTGCTTCTGGGCTTAATTCATACAGTCCCTGTACTCTCGCATGAAACCTTAGCATCAGCTGAGCTATCATTCGATACACCGTTGGGATTCGCAACCGTTGGCACAATTGCTCAATCACCTTCATCCCAGCAATGTCGTGATTTGGATGCATGGGCCATAGCCCCATTGGCGTACAAGCCTTTCCAACCTCATGCGTGAATGCTGCAAAACGCACGGTGTGATCCTCTGTTAACACCGTTGCCGCCCTCAAAACTGTCAGTGCATGCACACCAGTATCAATGTCAGGAATTTCTTGTGGCTTATTAGGAATCCCAAAAAGCGCATCTATCTCAGGCAAGACCACCTTCAGTGCACCGCACTGCCTGAGCGTGATGATGAAAAGATCAGGATTTTGCTCACCCAAACTTCGCTGCCATTCTTGCCAAACACGCTCGGCGACCAAATGCACCAATTCGCCACGTTTGACCATTTGACCCATCAACGAACGAGTTTCATCTGCCAATTGAAACCCTAGGTGATGAAAACGCGCCGCAAA
Source organism: Legionellales bacterium (assembly GCA_026399195.1). Lineage (GTDB taxonomy): Bacteria > Pseudomonadota > Gammaproteobacteria > Legionellales > Legionellaceae > JAPLRK01. Next base: position 2,944 of record JAPLRK010000082.1, on the reverse strand, counting down.
TCGAGCAACCCGCAACACCCTCACTGGATCTTCTATAAAGGCAGGCGAAACATGCCGAAGCACCTTTGCTCTGAGATCATCCTGCCCATGATAAGGATCAATAAGCCGCCCATTGGAGTCCATTGCCATCGCGTTGATCGTCAGATCACGCCTGAAAAGATCATCAACAAGAGATACCTTAGGATTAAAATCACAGATAAACCCATGATAACCCGGAGTGATTTTACACTCTGTTCGCGCCAAAGCATATTCTTCATGCGTCAAAGGATGCAAAAATACTGGGAAATCACGCCCAACCTGATGATATCCCTGTTGAATCAATGTCTCTGGTGTCCCACCGACCACCACCCAATCTCGCTCGCGAACCTGAAGCCCCAAGAGTTGATCACGAACAGCACCACCCACCAAATAAATTTTCAATGAATTAATCCATATTTTATTGACATGAAACGATCAAACAATGATATCTTATGACCTATAATGTATCAGAACCTTCATCAAATGAAGACCCTTTTATTTAGGGTCTGTTGACAATTATGAGCAAAAGACGAATCAGCAAACAACAATCGCTTCGGATCGAAAAAAAACAATCGAACCATCGGCAATTGGCAAATACAACCGATCAGAACTTGCCTCAATCTGAAGGACTGGTGATCAGACATTTTGGTCGGCATGCTTTGATTGAGACCTCTGATGGTACCCCAATACACTGCTCGATACGCCCCTCGATTGACTCTCTGGTGGCAGGTGATCGCGTTGTCTTTCAAATGGAGGGAGAAAAAAGTGGCGTGATTGTTAGTCTCTATCCTCGCAGCACGGTGTTAGGCCGCCCTGATAAACGAGGTCAGATAAGACCGGTTGCTGCAAACATCAGCCAGATCATGGTGGTCGTCGCCCCAAAACCTGAGATCTCTTGGACCTTGCTTGACAGCTATCTTGTGATGGCCGAATATTTAGGCTTACCCGTTTGTATCGTATTGAACAAAATGGATTTGGCGAAGGAAGACTTACCACGTGCACTGATCGAACAATATCAACCCCTAGGTTATCCCATCCTGTTCACAAGCCCTAACCATGCCAAACAAAACAACCTTCTCAAAAATACCCTAAAAGATCAAACGAGTGTCTTTGTAGGACAGTCTGGTGTCGGTAAGTCATCCTTGATAGCTCGAATATTACCCGTTGAACTTGATATCCCAACAGGTGCCATTTCCTCTCGAACGAATTTGGGCACCCACACCACGAGCAGTTCCTGCCTTTACCACATTCCTTCTGGAGGCTCATTGATAGACTCACCAGGTGTCAGAGAGTTTGGTTTATGGCAAATGCCCATACGAGATCTTGCCTACGGATATAGGGAGTTCAAGCCTTATTTAACACAGTGCAAATTCCGGAATTGTAATCACATCGATACTTTAGGCTGTGCGCTGCAGAAAGCCGTTGAAAAAAAATCAATATCACGCCAACGTTACAAAAATTATGTTAAAATCGCTTCACAATTTACCAAATAACCCTAAAGATGATGATGCGCTATTTTTCTTTTTCAAACATGATAACCGGCTTCGTTGCTGTCCTCGTAGGCTTCACCAGTTCAGGCGTTCTGGTCTTTCAAGCAGCCACCACTGCAGGCGCATCCCCCGCAGAAGTCAGCTCATGGCTTTTTGCCTTAGGTATGAGTATGGCCATCACTTGTACAGGACTTTCACTTTATTATCGTGTGCCTATTTTAACTGGCTGGTCAACACCAGGAGCCGCCTTATTGGTGTCAAGCCTGGCGGGAGTGTCTATGCCTGAGGCCATAGGCGCCTTTATGTTTGCAGCATTTTTAACCATTGTGGTTGGAGTTACCGGTTGGTTCGAGAAGGCAATAGCACATATTCCAAAATCACTGACTTCCGCCATGCTCTCAGGCATTCTTATCCATTTTGGCATGAATATTTTTGTAGCCATGCAGAGTCAATTCATTCTTATTGGGGTGATGCTCGTCTCCTATTTATTGGGAAAACGGGTATTTCCTCGTTATGCCATCATTTTCGTATTAATCATCGGCGTTTTAACTGCACAAATAGAGGGCTTATTCCAATTAGACAATTTTCATTTCTCTCTCACCACCCCTATTTTGACTTGGCCAGAATTCACTTTTTCCACCCTAATAAGCATTGGCATTCCATTGTTTATTGTGACGATGACCTCACAGAATATTCCAGGTGTTGCTGTTCTACATGCCTCAGGATACCACCCGCCGATATCACCCATCATTAGTTTCACAGGTCTCGTCAATTTCTTATTGGCGCCCTTCGGCTCTTATTCTATCTGTCTGGCAGCACTGACAGCCGCTATCTGCACCAGCAAAGAGTCAGACGCCGATCCAAAACAACGTTATAAATCCACCCTTTTTGCTGGATTTTGCTGGCTGATGATTGGTCTATTCGGCGCCACGATTGTGGCTTTGTTTTTTGCATTCCCTAAAGAGCTGATTTTAGCTCTAGCAGGACTTGCATTACTCAGCACGATTGGCAACAGCTTGAAGACTGCGTTGGATGAGGAACACCAACGAGAGCCGGCGCTTATCACCATTCTGGTATCAGCATCTGGGATGACTTTTTTTGGCATTGGCGCCGCCTTTTGGGGACTTATCGCAGGGATCCTTTCCTCTATGGCATTGAACTGGAAGAAACAAGAGAAGATCATTGGACTAGGATCGGGAGCATAATTTATGGAAATCACTGTCAATGCAATTTAGAAATGTCCGCTGCTAGCATTTAGAAAGGTTCATCACCTTTGAAGGTTCTACACGGACATATTGGTATTTCGCAAATATCAGGATAAAAACAAAAAAAAAGCGGCTCTAAGGCCGCTTTTTAGGGAATAAAATCCTGGCAATGACCTACTTTCACATGGGGAAACCCCACACTATCATCGGCGCGCGAATGTTTCACTTCTG
>JAPLRK010000067.1 GCA_026399195.1 Legionellales bacterium | reverse complement strand
TGCTCTGTGGACGACCCTTCGGGCCCTGTCGATAAACCTATGGACGAAATGTGAAAATAAAAAACCATTTTCACATTATCGCCCACAGGCTTATCCACACTTTGACCACAGAGGTCTTATTTAATACAACAATAATTTTTTGATTTTTTATACAAAAAATACTTTGACACCAGGAGAGAGTTATGAGAGATTAGCCACGTGGTCCGATGTATTTAGATCCAAATAAATTTTCCCCGCGCTACTTACACACTTTAAATGACACTTCCGTAAAATGGGCCCCACCGTTAACAACTATCTCTATTAGCGGCGAGGGCTTTCTATTTTTTTTGAAACCTGTGAATTTAAATACTCAAGTTGATCATTTTTAATGTGTACAAAGTACACGCCTTCTTTATCAGGGTATGCTTCGGATGTCTCCAGGGGTTTGCCACCTTGCTCCCAAGGTTTCACCACATCCCTTAGAGCTCTTTTATCAGCCTCGCTCCCAGGCGTACTTTCTTCTAATAATCCGGAATACTCTTTTAGCCACTCGCAAAAATCAATAGCATTTTGAGCTTTTGAAAAGTAACACGCTTTAAAACCAGCACTATCCGAATATTTAGGGCTCTCAGAAACGTCGTTATTGCGCATTACTTTTTTCCAATCTGTTATTGTACGAAATTCCATGCCGATCCTGTCTAGCTTTTGTTGTACAATATCTGCTCGATGGGCTTCTGTTTTACCACCTCCGGCTCCCTCGGACTTCATCTCTGTCATTTCAGTATCTGACTTTGCAGAAGTCACCTTTTTGCCCAAAACAGATTCTTTGATGAATCTCATCATAATCCCCCTTACAATTTACCTATTTTAACTATAGTACAAAGATCAAAATCGTCAAGTTCAATACAAATGCAATACAAATGCTGAACGGTCTGGCTGGTTGTTTTAAAAGAAGATTCATGCTTACATTATCATAATTTTTTCAACCACAGATTCAAGGTTTTTCACTATGTCTACTTTAGCTTTTGAAAAAAATGCCCTTGGCTTGCCTTCGCAACTGGTTGCGTTTGGGCTTGTCCCTCATCTTATCTATTCGAAAATCCCTACCACACCGGTGGATGGTTCAAAGCAGTTTTTCTTAGAGGTGCCTGGGGTTGCTCGGTTCCTGGCATGTCCTGAAGAGAATTGCATTCTGATTGACATGGCTCATGCTGACGTTAGAAGTCACGTCCTCAATACCTGGCTTTTGGGCACTGTGATGGCTTATATGCTGCAATACCATGACTGCTTGGTGTTGCATGGATCGGCGGTTCTTATCCATTCTCATGCTGTTATTTTCAGTGGGGCGTCAGGGGCTGGTAAATCAACCTTAGCTAGTGCCTTTGCCCAGAAAGGGTATCCTTTCATCACCGATGATCTGGTGGTCATCAAAAAGAACAGCCAAAATCAATATCATATCCTGCCGGGCCCCACAACCTTAAAGCTATGGAAAGATGCCATGACACATTTTCAGTATGATTGGGCGCATGCCATGCCTGTCAATTTTAAAACAGACAAGTATGCTATCGCTGTTGATGAACCCTGTGCTGAACCCATGATCCCCATCAGTGCTTTTTACGAGTTATCGGCGACACAGTCTCCTGAAATAACCATCGAAAGGCTACACTCCGTAGAGGCATTGATGCTCCTTATGAACAATGCTTACCGCTATTTTATGTTAAAGCCCTTGGGGAAGATAAAAATCTTCTTTGAAGATTGTAGCGCCTTGTCCCAACGCATAGCTATCCATAAACTCACAAGAACAGCGGACTTCCATGATTTACCTCAGCTAATACACCGTATTGAACTCAACCAGGGAGTTACCTCATAAAAAAAACATCACACATTATGCTATTTCTAGCCACTGTAACTTCCACAAGTCATAAAGAAAACACTGGTTGGCTTCTTCGGTTAAGAAGGGTTTCAATGTTGAGATATTCGATAGTCGATGATCCGCTACTTGCTTTATCAATAGAGATGACACCCCATCCGTAGGCCATTCAGTCCCATTAATGAAAAGCTCACCAGTCGGAAGATAAGCCATACGGCATGTGGCATCACGTAGAAGCCCTGCCCCATCAAGTAATTCTTGAAGAAAGGTCGGTTGTTGTAAATTCTCAGCGCCATCCTCATCTAAGGGCTCTGGCATTCGCTGCTCTGCTGACTGATCTAGGCGCGTAGCAAAACAACCAAACCACGTTTGTAGCCGTGTTTCATCGGTCAATAAATCTTGCATGAGGTCTTTGGCATTGCGCCAGGCTTGTGGGGGAATGCATGACGTGGCTTCAAGCGTAGCCCAATTTGGATCTTGATAGAGATCGGTGGGTTTGTTTTTTTCAGCCAAATAATCAGCAAAACTCTCCCATAACTCTTGGGCTTGATAACTACGATAACCAAATGAATAGGTCATACACTCATCGTCTAAGGACACGCCATGATGACCCACATGCGGGGGAAGGTATAACATATCTCCTGGCAACAAAATGAACTCTTCCTCTACCTCAAATGTCTCCATGATGCGTAAATCAACCTTTTTTAAATAATTCGCTTCATGGCACTGTTGGGTTGTTAATGACCATTTTCGTTGCCCTTTCGCCTGGTATAAAAACACATCATAGTTATCATAATGTGGTCCAACACTGCCATGTTTTACGGCATAACTTATCATCACATCATCCAAGCGCCATTGGGGAATGAAATCAAAGTGGTTCAACAAACTCGCAACCTCAGGAATCAATAAATCAACCCCCTGAACCAACAAAGTCCAATGAGTTTTGGGTAACGTTGCAAAATCAGCCTCAGTAAAAGGACCACGCTTTAATCGCCAAGAGGGTGAATGGGATGGCATTTCAAACACCATCCGGCTTTCAACGTCTTCTTCTAAAGCGAGTCCCGCCAACTCATCAGCACTTAACGGGTTGATAAAATCAGGTAATGCTTGTCGAATCACCAAAGGCTTTTTTTGCCAGTACTCTGTTAAGAAGACTTTTACATCGACCGATTGAAAATGAACCATTAGAACCCCACCTTTTTATGACATCATTGGTTTGTGAATAGCCGTCATGATCCCTTGTAATATGGCATATGGACTTGGAGGACAGCCAGGAACTGCCACGTCCACAGGAATAACAGAGCTTACCGCACCACGTGTTGCATAAGTTTCACCAAAAATGCCACCACAACAACCACAGTCACCAATCGCGACCACCCATTTGGGACAAGGAATGCTGTCATAGGTGCGCTTCAGCGCGATTTCCATATGACGCGATACAGGACCCGTCACTAAGAGCACATCTGCGTGACGTGGACTTGCTACAAAACGAATGCCTAACCCTTCGATGTTATAATAGGGGTTATGCAGGGCATGGATCTCTAACTCACATCCATTACAAGACCCTGCATCGACATGTCGGATACATGCGGCTCGACCGAAGGCTTTCACCATTTGATCATGAAGAGGTTGCAGCGTTACGCGCCAATCTTCCTCAGTAGAGGTCGGTGGAGGCTCCGTCAAACACCTCATTTTCATGATTTTTTTAAAAATATATGACATACATTACCTACCCATCATGGCCACTATAACTTAAGTTGAATGATTTATTAACCAATGGAAAATCAGGCACAATATTGGCTAAGATAGCTTTCTCCAAAACTGGCCAGTTTTGCCATGAAGGATCATGGACATGTGCCCAACGAATGAGATCTTTACTTTCATACCCAATGGCAAAAAATACGGGGCCACGCCACCCTTCAACACACCCAAGTCCTATGGATGAAAAGGCCTGTTGAGCTGGTAAGGACTCCTGAAGGGTTCCTTCAGGTAAGGTGGTTAAAATCTCATCCATGATTCGCAACGATTTTTTGATTTCTTGGAATCGTACTGAAACCCTAGCCGCAATATCGCCAATGGTTTCACCGCGGATCCGCGTGCTGATGTGATCATAAGGTGCAGGGCGAAATTTGGTTCGCCAATCAATGGGCACACCACTTGCCCGTGCAGGAAGACCTAGCATTCCAAATTTTTTTGCCCATTCAGTAGATACCATGCCTGTTGTCGATATACGTTCTTGAAGCCCCTCATGATGGGTATAACACTTCAGAAGCGCTTCTGTTTCTTTACTTAGGGTCTTAATCTCTTTCGACAGGGCCTGAATGCCATCCACATCAAGATCAACCGTCACCCCACCAGGGGTTATCAAGTCCATCAAATAACGATGACCAAACAGCTTCCCATTGAGCCGAAGCATGTCTTCTTTCAAGATTGAACATTGCGTGAGTAAAAAGCCCAAACCCGCATCATTTGCAATGCCGCCTAAGTCGCCGATGTGATTCATGGTTCGCTCCCTTTCTAGAAGTAGCGCGCGGAACCATTGCGCCCTAGGGGGGATTTTAAGGGCATGAGCATGTTCTACAGCCATACTGAAGGCCCAAGCATAAGCAACGGTACTATCACCACAAATTCGACCCGCAAGAAGCGCCCCTTTTCGCACATGACAGTGTTGGAAATGTTTTGCTACGCCTTTGTGCGTATAGCCCAAACGTTCTTCTAGGGCCAAGATCCGTTCTCCAACCACTTGGAAGCGAAAATGTCCAGGTTCAATGATCCCTGCATGAACAGGCCCTACTGGAATGTCATGAACCCCTTCTCCAGGAACTCGAATAAAAGGATATGCTTCTTGATCTCTGGCGAAGGATTGCGTCAATTTGACGTCGTCTCGGAGCGGAAAAACATCAGCAGGCCATGCATTATGGCGGAGCCAAGGTCGTTTGTCTTCGCTCCCCTCAGCCTGTAGGCCTAATAAATCAAAGAGCGCTCTTTGTAGACGATCGGCCACCGGAAAATAAGCGCTGAGAGAAGGATAACTGGGGTTGTCTTTGGATAAATCGCATTGTAGGTATAAAACACCCGTGTTCCAATACACAAAAGCAAGATGTAAGCGAAACCCTGCGTCTTGGAATCTCTCATCCGTACCCCACAACGTCAAAAGTTGTCCATGGCCTCCATGGATCTGTTGGATAAGCTCTAGGAGCTTGTCAACAGATACAGATGCTCGCCATGAGGGCCATTCGTGAGTATCTTCAATGAAAGACAATGGCAATGTTTTCATGCTGACATTCCAATAAGTAAGCGAGTGATTTGATTCGCTCCGCCCATCAGATACATAGGAATCACGAACCCCAACATCAAAACCAACACAAGATGTAACATCATGGGCACCACACTAACCGCCTGTTTTTCTCTGAGGACGGTTGGTTTTTCAGTAAAGAGGATTCTTTGTACCTTATATAAAATGGCAGCGAATGAGATGCTGAGACCAACAGCAAGCAAAAAGGCTAACACAGGATAGTGCTCAATCGTTGTAAAAAGAATCAAAAACTCACTGGTGAATAGGGCAAATGGAGGAACTCCCAACAAGGCTAGACTGCTGAGAAAAAGCCCCCATCCTAAAAGAGGGTAATCATGGATCAAACCTCGAAGTTGGTCAAGTGAGGATGAATTCTCTGTTTGAATCACTTGGCCCACCCCAAAAAAAGCAGCTGACTTACTCAAAGAATGCACGACAATATGCAGCAAGCCCGCAAAAATAGCCAATGGCGTCCCCAACCCAAAGGCAAAACTGATGAGTCCAATATGCTCGATTGAAGAGTAGGCAAATAATCGTCTGATGTCACGTTGACGAAGTAGAAAGAAAGAAGCGACAAGCACATTTAAGAGGCCAAATCCCATCAGAAGATGATTGCTAAATGCAGGTCCCACGGCGCCATCGACAATGATCTTACATCGCAAAATGGCATAAAAGGCCGCATTTAATAAAATCCCAGACAACAAGGCCAACACAGGGGCCACACTCTCACCATAAGCGTCTGGAAGCCAATTGTGCAAAGGGACAAAGCCAACTTTGGTCCCATAACCAACCAAAATAAAAACAAACGCAATGGCTGTGATTCTGGGAGATAAGAGGCTACTTGAAGACTGTAATTCCGTCCAAAAAAGAGCATGCTGAATATCAATGATTTTCTCAGCCGCAAAGTATAACAAAATAATGCCTAATAAGGCCTGTGCAAGCCCTACTCCACATAAAATCAAATATTTCCATGCCGCTTCAAGGCTTGCGGGCGTTTTATATAAAGCAACTAACAAGACGGTACTCAACGTAGCCCCCTCCATAGCCACCCAAAGAATACCTAAATTATTCGTTGTGAGGAGAAGAAAAATGGTGAATAAGAAGAATTGGTAGAGTGGATGATAAAATCGTAACGATTGTTTTGATAATCTTTGCTTCAGCTCATTTTTAAAGTAGGTGATGCTAAAAATCGAAATGGTCAGCGCAATAAAAGCGGTTAATAGAATGATCAACAGGTTCAATGCATCAAGATAAAACCAACCGCCCATTAAGGTGATCTGTCCTTGCTCACGAGCTTCCCACCCCAAGGCCCCAGCAATCAATAAAATCATCACACAACACCCCATGCTCACATATTTCGCTAAAAACAGGGAATGAACGAAGGCTAACCATAAAGCGCCGAACAGGGGAACCAATAATAATCCTATCAATAACACGTTAATCTTCCTTCAGGGTTTCTAAATGATGCAAATCAAAACTATCAAAGGTTTCTCGGATTTGAAAAAAGAACAGTCCAAAAATGAATACCCCAATCAGCACATCAAAAGCCATGCCCAGCTCAATCGCTAATGGCATGCCATTGGTTGCGCTGCTCGCTGCAAAAAAAAGACTGTTTTCTAGCGCCAATAGGCTTATCACTTGTGAAATGGCTTTGCGTTTGATGATCATCATAAACAAAGAGAGTAAAACGCTGGCTAATGCCAATGCCAAGGTATTTTGACTCGTTGTGAGGGAGGCTTGTGTCATGGGTAAACTGAGATTGAAAGCGAAGATGACCAGTGCAACACCCATTAATAAAGTTACTGGCAAGTTGACGATGGGATCTATTTTATTTTCTATGTGCAAGCGGATCAATATTCGGTACAAAACAAAGGGTATCAACCAGACTTTCAGAAACAGAGCAAGAACGACCGTCACGTATAACTCCGTTTGTTGCGTGATATAAGCCACACACGCCACATTAATGCTTAAGACAAACCCTTGTAAGGCCAGCAATTTGATGAGACCTTTCATTCGCCGTTTCGAAAGCATAGCGAAGTTGAGTAACAACAAGAGCGCTGCAAAAAAATGGATGAATTGTGGGGCTAAGCTCGTCATGCGTTGACTACCCCCAACTGAGTCAGAACCCCTAAAACTGCAAGTAAAAAAGCGATGGTCAAAAACTCAGGCACACGAAACAATCGTACCTTTGCAGAAGTCGTCTCAAAAATAGCCAACCCACATCCCAAAACGATGATTTTGGCTAAAAAGAAAAATCCAGCAAGCATCATTTTAGAAAAGCCTAAGTATGCCGTGATCCCCCAAGGAAAAAACAAGGCCAATCCAATGGCAAAATAATTAAGCAATTTTAGATCACTCGCCCATTCAATCAAGGCCAAGTGTCGCCCTGAATATTCTAATATCATGGCTTCATGAATCATGGTGAGTTCGAGGTGTGTTGTTGGATTATCAACAGGAAGTCGTGCATTCTCGGCGAGCATCACCATGACAAATGCAACAGCCGCGAAGGAAATACTTGGGTTTATGGTCAACGTATGCATTAAAGAAGTGCTGACGATGGTTGCTAATGCCGTGGATTGATGAATGAGAACAATATTAAAAAGCACCATCAGCAGTGCAGGCTCCGCCAAAAAGGCAACCATCATCTCACGGCGTGCCCCCATACTGCCAAAAGCGGTCCCGATATCCATTGCCGCCAAGGCCAAAAAGATGCGCGCCAATGAAAATAGTGCGACCAATGCAATCACATCAGCAACGGGTGCAAACGGGAGGGAGGTCGATAACACCGGAATGATGGCTGTTATTAAACACATGGCACAAAAGTAGATATAGGGTGTGATGCGAAATAAGGGCGAAGCATGGTGTGCCAGCAAGGTATCTTTCATGAAAAGTTTATGGAGTTGTCGGTACGGCTGAAAAATACCCGGCCCTTTTTTATGATTAAGCCACGCGCGAACTTGACCTATCCATCCAGTGAAAAGAGGTGCGATGACGATCAGAAACAAAGATTGTATGAATTGTAGCGCAATGGTGACTGCTAGGTTCATAAGACCCACCATAACAAGACGAGTAAGGTGACAAAGCTATAGGTCAAATAATAACTAATACGACCTTGTTGCAGCTTGCTTACCCATTTAGCACCTTGAAAAATAATTTCTCCTATCGGCAAGTAAACCGCATACCAGAATCGATCGGCACTCTGCTTGTTATCAAGACGAGTTTGTAAAAAGGGTTTGAAAACATGCTCTATGGGCTGGCAAAATCCTTCGGCAGTGTCTTGCATGGTTGCTGTCTGGCCAGGATATCCACAATCCCATGCATGAGTTCGCCCGATCCGACCATGATATAAAGCCCTGATAAGCATCGAAAGAAGTGCATAAAGGATAAGGATCACGCAAAGAAAGAGAAGAGGGCTATAACTTGCCCTTTTTTCATCTATTGGGACAACGAAAAGCCAAGGGGACTGTGTCACAAACAGTGAAAAATTCGTGGGCGTTTGATGAAGTAGAAAATCTGCAATTTGAGTCAAAGGGCGAAGCAAAATGAAAGGGATAAGGCCAATGAGGCAGCATGCCCCTGAAAACCAAATCAAACCACATTTTTCCAAGAAGCTTGCATCCTCGGCTTCCTTGAGCGTTTCTTCTCGCGGCTTGCCTAAAAAAATAATGCCATAAAATTTCACCATCACATAGGCTGCAAGTCCTATGACGAGGACAACCACAGCAGCAGCAATTGGAAGAATCATCATCAGAGAAGGAATGGAAACTTGGGTCGAAAATAAAAAAACTTGTAACAATAACCATTCCGAAATAAAACCATTTAACATGGGCACACCTGCCATGGCAAGAACCCCAATGAGAGCCGTGACTGCGACCCACGGCATGCGTGAGAAAAGCCCCCCCAACCGACCTAAATTACGCTCACCCGTTGCGTGTAAAACACTGCCCGTGCCAAGAAACAACAAGCTTTTGAACAAAGCATGATTAAAACAATGAAATAGGGTAGCCACTAAGGTTAATGCAGCCAGTCGTGGATGAGATGTCGCATGAAATAGAAGAGCCAACCCAATACCTGTGGTGATAAGCCCGATGTTTTCAATGGATGAGTAAGCCAATAATCGTTTCATGTCCGTCTGTACTGCAGCAAGAATAACCCCAAAGAGCGCTGTTGACAGTCCTACGAACAAGGCAGTGATTCCCCAGCTGAGTTGTTCTCTTATCAAGAAATCAAAAGAAACCCGAAGGATCCCATAGATGGCCATTTTCAGCATCACCCCACTCATCAACGCTGAGAAGGGTGAAGCCGCTGCGGGATGTGCTTCTGGTAACCAGACATGACACGGAATAAGCCCCGCTTTTGCCCCAAATCCGAAGAAGGTTAAGAAAAAAACCCAGCTTGCAGAAGTTGAGGAGAGAGGCACCCGTTGCATCGCTGCAAAGCTGAAATCGGTTTGTCCATGAAACATGAAAGCAAAGCCTAACAAAATGGCCAAAGCACCCACATGCGCGATTAAAAAATATAAAAATCCAGCATGTTGCGTTTCTTCATTGGTGTTGAAAGCCACGATGGAAAAATAGGAAAACAGCGCCATCAATTCCCAAGCGATCAGGAAACTATAGGCATCTGCTGCTAACAACACCCAAACCATACTGGCCAGAAACAAATGATAATTAAGACAAAGAATACTCTGAATTCGAGGCGACATGTGTCTAAAATAATCACTTGAGAAGAGACTGATGCCAATCGAAGCCACGCTAAGTAGCATTAAGAAAAACCCCGAGAGGGGATCAAGGTGCAAATGAAAAGGATACCCAGGGATACCTATAGAAATGGTAGCATCAGAGGGTGGATATTGAAGTGATAAACTAGAAATAACCAATAGAAAAACACTGCCCACAGCACTCAATAAGAAAAAAAATCGCAAGCAACCAGGTTTTTTTTGTAGAATAATACCACCCATGATGCCCAAAAACGACCAAGTCGCAGCAACGCTAAGAACTGCAAGAAAAGAATTATCCATCATTCGAGGCCATTCATTAGAGAGGGATATCATATACCTGTAACTGATGAGCCTCAATGGGTTTACTTACGAAACCATCACCATTGGACTCTGGACAAAACTGCATGCAAAAAGACGCATGCAGTTCTGTCCAAATAATTTTAAATCTAAAGACAAAAATCTCTTTTTTTAAAAATTTATTATGGAGTTACGAGCAATATATCACCAACCAGAAAGGAGGAGGTTTTTAGCTCAGGAGTTCTGGGTAAATAAATAAGGCCAATGCTACAGTGCGTTTCAGCGTCTTTTTAAACTATTCTTTCGCACAATTTTACTATCCTTGAAGCCAGATTACCGATAATATCGACCATGTGACCATGCGCACAGCGCTAATGCCACCCGCTCGGTCGTAGGGTGGACAAAGGAGCGGGAGCGACGTGCCCACCATCATATAGCAATAATATGTAGAAGGTTGTGAACGGCATGAAGCCAAAGAAACACTTGGGATTTAATGGGATGCGGACGATGTTGTCGTCTTGCTTTAATCAAATACCGGAACACAGGCCAAGACTGCGAGATGAAAGATGCACAGTATCACTATCAGTCATAGAAGCACTCTTTTCTTAGCGCTGATGGTCTTCTTTTTATCGTCTATTGCCATCTTGATGAACCTGACTCACCATCAATACCCTGGCAACCTTTATCTACCCTCATATGCCCCGCTGAATCTCATTTGCTTTATCCTTATCTACGCGGGTTTTATCAAAATGTATGGCCATCAAAATAAGTGGATCGGTATGACCAAAGATTTCATATGGCTCGCCTCTTTAAGTATCACAGTCACCTTCGCCATCAATGCCGTTCAATTCACGCCATATCCTACCATTGACCATCAAATCCTCCGTCTTGAAACCTCTTTACACATCGATTACCAACAATTACTCACCTGGGTGAGCACCTTCCCGTACTTGAAAAAAGCGTTGGCGATGTCCTACAATCTCTTACCTTATCAAATGATCTACCTTCCGATTTTGCTCATCATTGCCAGGCGATCCTATTATGTCCATGAATATTTTTTCTTAGTCCTCACGACCGTGCTGATCGGATTTTTGGTTTATTATTTTTTCCCAACCACAGCACCAGCCAGCACCATCAACAGCCCCTATTTCTCTGAAGCACAACGTGCCACTGGACTAAAATTCAATCAAATCCATCAACACATTTCACCCAGTACGATTCAAGGTGGACTGATCGCCTTTCCTTCATTCCATGTGATTTGGGGATGGTTAACCCTTTACATGGTGAGATGCTGGCCACTGTTGTTCGCTCTCTTGCTGCCCATATACCTCCTGATGGTCGCTTCTTGTATCTTATTAGGCTGGCATTATCTCATCGATATCATCGGAGCTGTGGTGGTTTTGATCATGGGTCATGCCGCGTATTACCGTTTGGGACCCCCACATGAATAAAGACTTAACTAAAAACGACCACGCAATCATGTGCCTCTAGAGCCGTCCGTGAAGCGACATCCTCAAGAAGCTTTCTTGTAAAGACATCCAAACAGTCCGAAAGGGTATAAACTGGGCTCGTCTCTTCTCGAGTATGAAATTTAAACCTTGTTTCAAGAGTTGAAAACCTGGCAAGGTGATGAAGTTCACTTCCTGATAATTGGTCGGGAGCTAAAGAAGACCCATACAAGTTAACTTCTTGAATTTTGAGACGACTACCACCAAATTCAGTGACCGCTTGCCCGATACTAGAAAAAACCGGATCTGTGGTCAAGAAAGCGATGTCTTGAACCAAGGCTCCTGGAAAATACAGAAAAGAACCTTCATCCGCGACTTTGATCATACATGCGGTGATCTGACTGGTTTTAAATCCTTCAACAATCACATGAGGCTTGATGGTTGCACAAGCACCACGGATTTGTACATTAGTTAGCTCTGTAGAGATTTTTAGGAAACGACTGGGCGAGGGGGTAGGCGCTTCTGCAAAAAGGCCAAGTCTGCCGGTAGCTGGGGCTGGGCTTGGCATGTCTTCAGAAGTTGTCTCTAAATCTCGCTCACTGAATGCTTTGGGAAGTAACCCAAGTAGCGTTTCAGCCGGTGCAACAGCACCATTGACCGTCACAGAATACAATGCCGTCTCAGGTGTGGAAAAACTGAGTAAAATTTGACGACAATGCCCGCAAGGTGTGATGAAATTATTCGCCAAAGGACTCTCACTACCCACCTCAACGTTGTCAGGAGCGCCCATGAGCCAAGCCTTCGAAAATTTGATCTTCGCTCCGAACAAACTTTGGGCCGCAACAATCGCATTCTGTTCCGCATGCATCCCAAGTCGATTGTGCTCAGTATTTTCAACATTTACACCACTGACATAGGCAAATGACCCATCAACAAGTCTAAGTTCTAAGATCGTAGACACTGCAAAATGCGAACTTTCAATCAAAGCATTGTGACGCAAACGTCGCAGATGATCCGTAATTTCTTCAATACTGAGAGCTTCACCAGTGATTTTCAATAAATTCATTTCAAATGTCCTTTAAAATAAAAACCAAATTCCTAAAGTCAGCAGTAAAAGCGACTGATCAGGATCCTTTTTAATTGTAGCATTTTTCCAGAGGGGTGCTTTATAAATTTTCTTGATGTGTATCGATATGCCATAATTGAAAAAACACTATGGCATCTCTATAAATTTGGTTATCATGGGTTAACTTATGCTTTGACGGTTGATTGATGCGAATCTTGTTTTATCTTTTGATGTTGTTCTCATCCCCTTTCCTCCATGCCGTAGAGGTCAACATCAAAGTCATTCCCTTAGACGGAAAACCTGTTTATTTGCTACAAATTGGCCCGTTCAAAGACGCGAAACAGGCCGAAGCGCTCAACAAAACGATATCCGCCGCTATTGAAAAACCCACCACCATCGAACATCCCGGAAATAACGGCACAACCCTCATCCAGATTGGTCCAATCAGTGATTATCTTGAGGCCCGTGCTCTTGAGAAAAAAATATCAGATCCTGCCATACTTCCCCAGGAGCTTGCAAAAGAGACCTCAGACGACGCCATACCACCGCAAAACATTTGGAATTTAAGAAACGCGGATATTCGTGCGGTCATTGCCGAAGTGTCTAGAGTCACCCACAAAAACTTCATCATCGACCCGCGAGTGCAAGGGAAAGTTTCGATTGTTTCTAGCACACCCATGTCCGAGAAAGCATTGTATCAAGTGTTCGAATCGGTCCTGCAGGTCTCAGGTTATGCCGCAGTGCCCACCGGTGATGTGATAAAAATTGTGCCCAACATGGAAGCAAAAACCCTTTCCCCAGATGAACTAAGCCTCCTAAAAAGCTCGCCTCATGGGGATGATATGATGGTGCAAGTGATTCCGGTGCATTATGTTCCCTCTGATCAATTGATTCCCGTTCTTCGTCCATTGATGCCTCAATGGAGCAATGTTGCAGCCTATCCGCCCTCGACTATGCTGATTTTGTCAGGACGCGCCAACAACATCAAACAAATGGCTGATATCATCAAACAAGTAGATACGTCTTCCGCCAATGGGATAGACATGATCCCATTGAAACACGCTTTGGCAATGGATGTGGCCAACACGCTAAAAGATCTTGTCAAACCACAACCAGGCATCGGACTCCGCTCCCAAACCACGCTGTCTGCAGATGACAGAAGCAATTCTATTCTTTTGAGTGGCAGTAAAACTGACAGGATTAGGCTTCGGTTGATTATCTCTCAATTAGACAAACAAAATCCAAATGGTCAAAACGGCAATACACAAGTGATTTATTTAAATTACTTGCGCGCAGAAGACGTGGTACCCATCTTAGCAGGCATTGCGCAAGCGAGTTTCAGCGGTACGGTTGGCACAACAATTGGAACCATCACCCGCCCCGAACTCGACAGCACCAACCCTGCTTCAAGTTTGTCCAACAATCCTGGTAATAGCACAACACCTGCACCACCCCCAAGTGCCCCTGCCGCCACCCCTAACACCACAGGGGCCACCACACAAAATGAAGGCTCCACCAAGCCTACCGTTCAAATCATTGCAGAACCAAATACGAATTCCATCATCATCAATGCCCCTGCCACGTTAATTCGCACCCTGAAAACCGTGATAAGTCAGCTGGACATCAAACCCGCACAATTATTGATAGAAGCGCTGGTGGCTGAAATCAATGAAACAGATTTTAATAATCTCGGGATTGAGTGGGGCAGCATTGATCAAAAAACACACTCCCCCGATACCTTTAAATCAGGATTCGCCATCCTCAACTCAAAAACAAGCATCAGTCAATTTCAGGCCCAAATCTATGCCCTTGCGCGCCTTCATAAAGCCAATATCCTCTCAACACCTTCCGTTGTGGTTCTTGATAACCGACAAGCCAAAATTTTGATTGGAAAGCAGGTTTCAGTGGCATCAACCAATTACCCTAACAACGCCAATGGTACCAGCACGGCAAGCCCTTACACCACGTTTGACCGGGTGAATGTCGCTTTGCATTTATATGTGAGGCCCCAAATCACTCGAGCTCGTGGCATTCAAATGCAAATTGATCAAGGCAATGATACGCTTGACACCGTCAGCTCCGTTGATCCAGGCAACAACCCGACCTTTAATATTAGTTCCATTGTCACTTCAGTTCATGTTGAAAGTGGCGATATTGTGGTGCTGGGGGGCTTATCTCAAGACACCATCGGAAATGACAACAATGGCATTCCTATTTTGAAGAATATTCCAGGGATAGGTCGAATGTTTCAAAACAGCCTCATCAATCATGAAAAGAAAGTCCTCATGGTGTTTATTCGTCCGCATATTTTAAGAACAGAACAAGACACCTTGAACGTCACTGGTGGAAAATATAACGACGTACGGCAAACGCAATTGGACTTATTACGTAGCCAACCCTACGACAAATATAGCAAGGGTGCCGTCGTGCCGCCCTGGCGAAGCTCAAGCCTACCCATACCCTTCACAAACCCACCACTCGTTGTGAAAAAAGGACCCCTTCGTCCATGAGCACAGACCACAGTGACCCTAAAGACAAACCCCTCCGGCTTCCCTATCTTTTTGCAAAAAAACAAGGGGTGATTGCGGTTGAAATGGATCAAAGTGACGGCATTCGGGTTTACCATCTACCTGCCACACCCTTGCCTATTTTTATTGAAGTCAGACGATTGCTACAACGCAAGCTTCATTTTGAAGAGGTCAATCCTTCTGAATTCCAGCGCCATTTAGCGCATGTTTATCAATCCAAATCTTCCATTCTTGATGCAGCTATTGGTATGGAGGATGACATTGATCTAGCACAGTTGGCCGGACAACTACCGGCAAGCGAAGATCTCCTAGACCATCAAGATGATGCCCCCATCATTCGACTGCTCAATGCTCTTTTCACCCAGGCTATCAAACAAAAAGCATCAGATATCCATATCGAGACCTATGAAAATCGTGTCCTAGTTCGAAATCGCGTGGATGGCGTCTTACAAGAAGTTCTTGAAATTCAACGAGCCATAGCCCCACTTGTCATTTCTCGGGTCAAAGTCATGGCCCACCTGGATATCGCGGAGAAGCGCATCCCCCAAGATGGGCGTATCGCCTTGCGAGTTGGTGGGCATAATATCGATGTTCGGGTGTCTACTCTTCCCTCCAATCATGGCGAGCGCATTGTCCTTCGAATTCTAGATCAACAGACAGCACAACTTGATTTAGGCCTCCTCGGCATGCCGATCACCACCTTGAAAGCCATGCGAAAAATGATCGCCGAACCCCACGGAATCCTCCTTATCACAGGCCCCACGGGTTCAGGTAAAACAACCTCCCTGTATGCCATGCTCACGGAGCTAAACCTTGTCAGTCGCAATATCTTAACCATTGAAGATCCTATCGAATATGACTTACCAGGCATTGGTCAAACACAAGTCAACCCCAAAGTACAAATGACCTTTGCAAAAGGACTTCGTGCGATTCTTCGACAAGATCCTGATGTGGTCATGATTGGTGAAATCCGAGACTTGGAAACGGCAGAAATTGCAGTACAAGCAAGCTTAACCGGACATTTGGTACTATCCACCTTACACACCAACAGTGCTTTGGGCGCACTAGCCAGGTTACATGATATGGGTGTTGAGTCTTTTTTGCTGTCCACCAGCATTGTCGGTTTGATAGCTCAACGTTTGGTCAGAAAACTCTGTCCCTCTTGTAAAACACATCATCCTTTGCGAGAAGATGAACAAGAGTTAATGGGCATCACAAAAAACACAAGTATCGCGAACGTGTTTCAACCTGTCGGTTGTGACCACTGTAGCCATGTAGGATACAGTGGTCGCACGGGGATCTATGAACTCATTGCCATGGATGAAACGTTCAGAGGGATGATTCACCGCAACGAGCCCATACAAGCCATTGAAAATCACATTCGTCCCACAACACTCAGCATTCGTGAAGATGGTTTTAAACGCGTTCTTGCCGGAGATACATCCCTTGCGGAGATTTTGCGGGTGACTAGCCAATAAGAATCGCACCAGAATCTTATCTTTGAAACATAACCGCCAACAGATCTAAAAGTTGATTTTCCGTAGAAATATCTACATGCCCTAACACTTTCAGAATCCACATA
The DNA here is from genome assembly GCA_026399195.1 of Legionellales bacterium. Taxonomy (GTDB): domain Bacteria; phylum Pseudomonadota; class Gammaproteobacteria; order Legionellales; family Legionellaceae; genus JAPLRK01. The sequence goes on along the minus strand of JAPLRK010000067.1, from coordinate 43,776 downwards.
CGATCGATGGATCTGATTTGATCCAGGGCTATTTGACCTTGCTTGTTGTTAAATAGTGTTGTGACTCGGGTGGGGAAATTTTCCCTCAGGGTGCTCGTCATCGGCGCTACAATCACTGTACTTAAACGACTAAGATTCATTGAATTCGGAGACACAATCACGACAGGTCGCGTCTTTTTTAATTCGGAACCCACGGTTGGATCTAGCTTGACCAAACACACATCAAAGCGTTTTACCATGTCCATTGGTCATCATCAAATTCATTCTATATACATTAATTCAAGTCATAGCAAACGCATCTTATGCCCAATTTATAATCGATCTATCCGAAATAAACATCAATTCACCATTCGCCAAGTGGTTCCCTGAGGTCCATCTTCAACTTCAATCCCTTTGGCCAATAAAAGCGCCCTGATCTCATCCGCGCGTGCCCAATGTTTCAGTGTGCGTGCCTGCAGCCTTTCTTCAATGAGCTGATGAATGATCTCTACCTCATCTTCTGAGATCCCTGCTTTTAAGAAAGAAGCAGGCAACTCTTGGAGTAAGCCTAACGTGTTTGCGAGATGCTTCAAGGTTGCTACAAGATTTGGCGATAAGGTTTTATTGATCTCATGGCTTAATTTGAACAGGACTGACAAGGCAATCGGCGTATTAAAATCATCATTCATGGCTTCTTGATATTGTTCTATCCATGCCTCATCCAAGGTGTCTTCTTCAACACATGTCACGTCTTTGATGGACTGATAAAGACGCATCAGTGCTCGAGTGGCCAGTTGCATGTTTTCATCTGAATAATTCAATGGGCTTCGGTAATGACTGCTCAATAAGAAATAGCGAATCACCTCAGGATGATGTTTTTTTAGCACATCCGCAATGGTAAAAAAGTTACCTACTGACTTGGCCATTTTCTCATGATTGACCTGAAGCATGCCCACATGCATCCAATAATTAGCAAAAGGCTTGTTCGTGACCGTCTCACTTTGAGCTATTTCATTTTCGTGATGAGGAAATTGCAGATCCAGACCCCCGCCGTGAATGTCAAATTGCTCCCCCAAAACATCCATCGCCATCGCAGAGCACTCACTATGCCATCCAGGTCGCCCTTCACCCCAAGGAGAAGGCCAACTGGGTTCCCCTGGTTTTGCCATTTTCCACAACACAAAGTCTAGCGGTGAGCGTTTTTCTTTGACTATCTCAACGCGTGCTCCGGAAACAAGATGTTCTATCTCTTTGTGAGATAATTTGCCATACCCCACAAAGGAATCTACCTGATAACATACATCGCCAAGCGAGCTCACATAGGCGGCACCCTTTTCAATCAACTTTGAAATCAAAGTGACAATATGCGACACATATTCTGTGGCACGAGGTTCTATATCAGGGGGTAAGACACCCAAAGCGGTGGCATCTTGGTTCATGGAGTCAATAAATTGTGCCGTTAATTCGTGAACAGACAGGTGACGCTCTTCCGCTCTGGCAATGATTTTATCATCAATGTCAGTGATGTTTCGCACATAAGTTACCTCAAAACCCAGATATCGTAGATAGCGTACGATGACATCGAAACAAACCATAGAGCGCGCATGTCCTAGATGACAATGGTCATACACCGTGATCCCACAAACATACATCCCTATTTTTCCAGGATGCATGGGGGTGAATCGTTCTTTCTGATGGGTTAATGAATTATACAAATATAACATGCCTACCCCTTGTTCCAAGTATCTTTTAAATCAACCACTCGATGAAAAGCGGTAACCACCAGATCATCATTGGACAGACTCACACAGTAATACCCCAAACGTTCAAATTGAAAGACCTTGCCTATTGACTGGTTTGACAAGGCAGGCTCACACCATCCTTTTTGAACCTTTAATGAATCATGATTCAAAAATTGTATAAAGTCATCCTCACGCCCGGGGTTTGGATCATGAAACAGACGATCATATTGAATGATCGTCACAGGGTGCGCTTCAAGCACCGACACCCAATGAATCACCCCTTTTACTTTTCGACCTTCTGGGTTTTTACCCAAAGTGGCCTCATCAAAGGTAGCTCGTAGCTCAATAATATTGTCCTCTGCATCCCGTATCACGTCTGTTGCACGAATCACATAAGCATGACGTAACCGGACCTCCCCCCCCACGGTCAAACGAAAAAACTGTTTGGAGGGATGTTCCATAAAATCACTGCGCTCGATGTATATTTCACGAGAAAATGGCATCGTTCGCATCTCGGAGCTTGCATCTTGCGGATGAAACGGCACCTTCAAGGACTCGACCAGATCCTCTGGATAATTTTCAATCACGACCTTGATGGGATCAAGCACACAAAGAGCTCTGGGAGCCGTCTTATTCAACTCATCGCGAACGGAGGCTTCAAGCACCGACATATCAATGACCGAATCACTGCGAGAAATCCCGACTTTTTCACAAAAATCACGAATGGCCGCGGGTGGATAACCTCTTTTCCGCATGCCTTGCAAAGTCGGCATACGGGGATCATCCCAAGAGCCCACCACCTGATCCTCCACCAACTGTCGTAATTTCCGTTTGCTGGTCAGTGTATGAGATAAATTCAAACGAGCAAACTCCGTCTGTATGGGCTTTGCTGGCAGAGGTAAATGCCCAATAAGCCAATCATACAAAGGACGATGATCTTGAAATTCTAGCGTACACAACGAATGTGTTATTTTTTCCAGAGCATCCGAGATCGGATGCGCATAATCATACATCGGATAAATACACCACTCATCCCCCGTACGTTGGTGCGCTATATGACGAATTCTATAAAGAACAGGGTCTCTCATGTTGATGTTGCCAGAACTCATATCAATCTTTGCACGCAACACATGAGATCCGTCAGGAAACTCGCCGGCCTTCATCCGTTGGAACAAACTCAAACTTTCAGCGATGGGACGTTGTCTGAAAGGGCTCTCCTGACCTGGCTCTTTCAGGGTGCCTCGATATGCCCGGATCTCCTCCATACTGAGGCTATCCACATAAGCCAAGCCTTTTTCAATGAGGGTTATCGCAAACGCATATAACTCATGATAATAATCCGAGGAATGCGTCATTGCGCACCATTCAAATCCAAGCCATTGCACATCTTCGATGATTGATTTGACAAATTCGTCTTCCTCTTTACAAGGATTGGTATCATCAAATCGCAAATAACATCGTCCACCCAACTCCTTGGCCAATCCGAAATTCAAGCAAATGGATTTGGCATGACCTACGTGTAAATAACCATTAGGCTCAGGCGGAAAACGCGTGACAATGGACTCATGTCTCTTAGCCGTCAAATCATCAAGCATCAGTTGACGAATAAAATGCTGTCGTTTTTCTGTTATTTCAGTCATCTTGAGGTCTCCATTGCAGAACGTATTGATTGGATGAAGCCAGCTCCTGCCTTCACGCCATCTTTTTGATCAATCCCCATGTAGACGACACACTCTAATCCTAATTTAGCCGCCACGGTAACCGAGGCCACACCATGCTGACCTGCGCCAGTTTCGGCGATGATTCTGGTTTTCCCCATCCGCTTGGCGAGCAACGCTTGACCGACCGCATTATTGATTTTATGAGCACCCGTATGATTCAAGTCTTCACGCTTCAAAAAAATTTGAGCCCCACCCATCTGCTCACTCAAACGTTTCGCATAATAGAGCGGTGTCTCACGACCCACATAATCATGAAGTTCATGAGCGAGTTCTGCTAAAAAAATAGGATCATCTTGTACCTGTTCATAAGCCGCTTGCAATTGCTGCAACGCATTCATCAAAGTGTCTGCAACAAATCGTCCACCATAGGGTCCAAAATGCCCGTGCTCATCTGGAAGCGCTTTAACCGTCATTCATCCTCCCAAATCTTTGTCATCAATTCGCCCATTTTGATGCGAGTTCGAGAGCAACTCACTCAAAAATCACCCATAAAAGGCATAGGGCCTGTGATCCCATGAGGTACTGCATAGTTCGGTGGGTAGGTTACTCCCACCAAATAAAGACCATAAGGAGGCGCCGTTTCAGCCCCCATCTTTCTATCTTTGGCGTCCAAGACCTCATTCACCCAAGCCACTTCTTGACGGCCAGAGCCCACGGCAATCAATACACCTGCAATATTCCTAACCATATGATGTAAAAACGCATTAGCACTGATTTCCATCACGACATAATCTACATGCCGCACCACATTCAAGCTGGTGATGGTCCGCGTGGGCGTTTTGGACTGACATTCTATGGCCCGGAAAGACGTGAAATCATGCTCGCCCAACAAACATTGACTCGCCGCATGCATCAAGCGCTGATCCAATGGACGATATTGCCAGGTGACATTTCCTCGTAATAAGGCGGGTCTAACAGGTGCATTATAAATCACATACCGATAGCGCCGAGAAAGCGCTGAAAAGCGCGCATGAAACTCATCAGGCATCTCGCGACCCCATTTCACACAGATATCTTTGGGTAAATAAGAATTAACGCCATGGATCCAGGCACGAATCGTTCGTACAGCCGCAGTATCAAAATGAATGATTTGCTCAGAAGCATGAACTCCTGTATCCGTTCGCCCTGCGCACACCACACTGACTTCAGAGTCAGCCACTTGAGCAATCGCTTTCTCTAACATGAGTTGGACCGTATGAAGCCCAGGTTGTGCTTGCCAACCATGATATTGGCTACCATCGTATTCAACCATTAAGGCAATACGCATCACAAATTCCTGATAAAAAGGGCCAATGTATAACAGAGAGCAGCGTTTGTCTAGGGCCTTGTCAGCTCATCCAGTAAGCGACTCGCCTCACGCTGCTGGTCCTCGTTTCCAAATTCAATCACTTCTTGCAATGATTCCTTTGCCATCACCAAATCATCCATCACAATGTAGGTTTTTGCGAGACCCAACAGCGTTTCCAAAGCCGCTTTGCTCTTCACGGGCTTATCTTGCACTTCCTCAGGAACCGGGAGAATATCCACCACAGACATCGTGGGAGTTTCCGGAGCAGGCCTAGGTTCATCTGCAGAGGGCTGAACCTTCTTCTCCATTGAAGCATGATATCGCCAGTATCCAAAGCCTAAAGCGCCAGAAACGCCCAGCAACAAGAAAATCCAGAGCCAATCATGGCTCAAGGGCCTCTCTGTGGGAGTGATCACACCTCCAGAAGCCCCTTGACGTAGCATCAACAAACGAAGTTGCTCATGTAATTGATCCAAGCCTTTTTCGCGTTGACTCAATTGAAGCTGTAACCGTTTGTTTTCAGTCTGTAGTGTGTGTAGTTGCTCACGGAGCAAAGCATTGGCTTCTCGAACCGCATCAATCGCCGTTACCACAACGTCCCTATTAGCCTTCTCTGTGGCGAGTTGAGATATCACTTGTTTTTTTTGATAGCCAGTCGATAGATCTCCGTCTAAGGAGAGTAAAGTCGATGCCAAGGGAACTATCTGAGAAACACCTTCCGTGGGTTGGTTCCCGTGAAGTGGGGGAATAACTGAAAAAAGAACTTGATGTTCTAATAAGCCCGCAGGCCCCGTGCTGTCGATATATGGGGGCATCAAAACATGCTCTATCGGCTGCCTTGACTGCCACGCCTTATCATGAGCCTGAACTTCTTCTTTTGAAAGTTCAATCGGTACTTTTTTCGCTAAAGCAGTTGAGGGGATCTGTAGCCTTTGATCATCTTTCAAGCCATTTAAATTCCCTTCGGAAAAAGCCTCCTGGTTCAAGCCCACTATGGCTAACACCATTTGTAACAAAGTGACATCTTCCGTTTTATATCGCTCTGCTATCTGCCACACAGTTTCATGTGCAACCGTTGGGCCATAGGTCTTTTGCCGTTGGTGTTGCGTCGATTTCTCTATGATCATGGCTGAATCAGCATGCTCCATGTCATTCGATGATACCGCTTTTTGATAGAATTCATTTTGTCGGTGAACCATCTGACGTAACTGTTTTTTCACCATCGCCATTTGATAATTTGGAGGATCTAAAAATATGCCGTAAGAGCGATATACTTGGCCATTAGCCCAAGACAGATCAACCAAAACTTGCATGTAAGGTTCTGAAATTCTCTCGCTTGAACTGACTTTAACAATCACCCGACCATGGGCATTTTGAACCACGTCAAAAACCAACTCATTAAACACATTCAAAGGCTCTAGACCTACTCTCTCAAAGTCCTCAGGCGACGCTAAACTTGCTTTGATACCTGACAGTGGGATGCTGCCCGCATCGATCAGTTCGATCTCAGCTTTGAAGGGTTCTCCAAGATAAGAATCCACCTTCATATCCCCCAACCCCATGGCGAACGCACCGAAAGAAAAAGAAGAAGTTAGGAGAACAGTATATAAAACAGTTTTTTTCAATCAGCGCTCCCTCGCATACTTCGTTTCAACCTTGACAAAAAATACCATTATCCAAGTGAACATACAACCTGGACTTATGGACCGTTTGAAAAATGGACCCCGGAATTAAGGCAGACTTAGCGAGCGCGCGAGCTTAGTCTGCCCCTCACATTGAAGGCGCTATTATTCAAGATGTCATTATTCGACAACATCTGTAGCATAGTCCATATGCTTTGACCAATAACCATTAAAAAGCAGGTTAGTTTCGGTTTGATCATTACTAGTCCTAAGTGATTATATGTTTATAAGATGAATTGACTGTATCAACCCATTGAAGTCCAAAAACACATCAGATCTAAAATTATTTGGACAGAATTGCATGCGTCTTTTTGCATGCAATTCTGTCCAGAGTCCAAACATTCGCTAAAAGGTATAGAATCGCGATATAATCCCATATTAATCCATCCTACTGACTGCGATTTAGATTTCACATGAAAAATACCGGATATTTTTGGCGTAAAGGCCTGTGGGCGTGCCTTAGTTTGTTTTTTCTCATTCTCGTCGTAACCGGCCTGATTTACCTGTACCTAGCAAGCCAACTTCCTAACGTCGACTCCCTCAAGACGGTTCGCTTACAAGTCCCTTTGAGAATTTATACCCAAGATGGCTTGTTGATTCAAGAATATGGTGAAAAAAGACGCATCCCTCTCACTTATGAGCAAATTCCTCCAACACTTGTTCATGCTCTGGTTGCAACCGAAGATCAACGTTTTTTTGACCACAGCGGTGTAGATGTCTTTGGGTTGGCGCGTGCAACGCTCCGAATGGTGCAAACGGGGACCAAATCTCAAGGCGGTAGTACCATCACCATGCAAGTCGCACGAAACTTTTTTCTCAATCGGAAAAAAACATTTTTACGAAAATTTAACGAAATCCTTTTAGCCATCAAAATTGATAGGGAATTAACCAAAGAAAAAATCCTTGAATTGTATTTGAATAAAATATATATGGGCAATCGTGCTTATGGTGTTGGGGCTGCGGCCAAGGTCTATTATGGAAAAAATCTTAACGAGTTAAGTCTCTCCCAATTAGCCATGCTCGCGGGACTACCTCAAGCGCCCTCAACTCAGAACCCTATTGCCAACCCACCCGCCGCAAAAAAACGTCGAGACCACGTCCTTGAACGTCTTTTTGAAGAACATTACATCACGAAAGCAGAGTATCAAGAGGCGGTAGGTCAACCCATCACAGCAAAATATTATGGCAGTAATATTCAAGTCAATGCCCCTTTCGTTGCAGAGATGATTCGGCAATCCCTGTTTGAGCATTTCGGTGCTGATGCCTACACTAAGGGATATAAAGTATATACGACCATCAAAGGCCCGTTACAAAAAACGGCAAACCAGGTGGTAGAGGATCATTTACTTGCCTACGACCGAAGACATGGCTATCGAGGACCCAGAGCCAACTATAAAGACATCAATCCTCGCTCAGAAGAAGCACTACATAAACTTAGCAACGACTTTCCCGTGGTCAATGATTTAGAACCCGCCATCATCCTGAGTACCCATTTACAAACCGCAGAGGCAACCACTCGAAGCGGGCATGTCTTCACCATTCCCTGGCAAGGACTATCCTGGGCACGTCCAGCACTTCGAAAAGGTTGGGTCGGAAAAGCCCCCACTAAGGCGAGTCAAATCCTGTCCTATGGAGATGTGGTCTATGTACGCTTTCACCAGAATGAGTGGCAATTGGTGCAAATCCCTCAAATTGAAGCAGCACTTGTGGCTTTAAACCCTCAAAACGGTGCCATTGAAGCTTTGGTCGGTGGATTGAACTTTCAAAAAAGTAAATTTAATCGTGCCACTCAATCATTAAGGCAGCCTGGATCAAGCTTTAAACCGTTCATTTATGCGGCCGCATTAAACAAAGGTTATTCCTTAGCCACGCTTATCAATGATGCTCCTATTGTCGTGGATGACCCAAGCTCCGTCAATTTATGGCGTCCTCACAATGACAAGCTGAAATTCAATGGGCCAACCCGGATGAAAGATGCGCTGGTGCACTCACTCAACATGGTTTCCATCAGAATTCTTGATGATATTGGCATCTCTTATGCTGTCCAATTTGTCAGCCAATTTGGCTTCCAAAAAGCAAACTTACCGCACGCCTTATCACTAGCTTTAGGCACGTTATCTGTAAGCCCATTGGATCTCGCAACCGCTTATGCCGTCTTTGCCAATGGTGGCTACAAAATAGAACCCTATATGATTGATCGCATCACCAATCACGATGGAAAAATCCTTCTACAAGCCAAGCCAACGCATGTCTGTCATGAATGCACTGAAAGCAATCCAGGCGCCGATGCCAACGCCCCTCGAGTCATCCCCGAAGATCTCGCATTTCTGATGCACACAGCGCTCACCGACGTCATTCAACATGGCACAGCACACGAAGCCACCATTCTACATCGCAAAGACATCGCGGGTAAAACTGGAACCACCAATGAACAAGTAGATGCCTGGTTTTCTGGATATCATCCAGAGCTCGTTGTCACCACATGGGTAGGATTTGATACCCCAGCACCTCTTTATGAATATGCGGCAACCCTTGCCCTCCCACTCTGGATTGATTTCATGAAAGTCGCCCTCAAAGACTTACCGGTAGAATTCATAAAACAACCAGATAACGTACTTGCAGTGAGCATTGATCCAACCACCGGATTACAATCAATGCCCAATCAACCTAATGCCATCATCGAGTATTTCAGAAAAAATGAAGTCCCGCAGCTCGAAGAATCCAACATCCCCTTCAATGCTTCCGAGAACCTAGAAGAAAATCCTGAATCGTTTTAACGAACAGCTCTATAGGATCTGGATTATAAGACGAGGCACTACCTTTCCCAGGGCGATTGTACATATACTGTGCGCTGCCTGCTATCTTGCCAAAGCATCTGTTGCGTCAATGTAGTCGTAGCCGAGATCTCTTGCTACGGCCTCGTAGGTGATCATCCCTTGATGCACATTCAAACCATTCAAAAGATGTCCATCACTCAACAGAGCCAACTTAATCCCTTTTGTCACCAAACTTAAGATAAAGGGCAAGGTGGCATTATTTAGGGCAAAGGTTGATGTTTTTGGAACCGCACCTGGCATGTTGGTCACGCAATAATGAACAACCCCTTCTTCAAGATAAGTGGGCTCTTGATGAGTCGTTGGACGACTCGTTTCAAAGCACCCGCCTTGATCAATAGCCACATCAACCATAACTGAGCCTGGGCGCATCAACTTAAGCATGGATCGTGTCACTAACTTAGGGGCTGCGGCACCCGGCACAAGCACCGCACCGATGACGAGATCCGACGCTGCCACATAGTGCTCGAGCGCCTCTGAAGTCGCATAAATCGTGTTCAATTTAGAGCCAAATTGGAAATCAAGCTCTCGAAGTCTCGTCAATGACTTATCAATCACAGTCACATGAGCCTCCATGCCCATGGCCATGCGAGCGGCATTGGTACCCACCACACCACCACCAATCACCAAAACATTCGCAGGTGAAACGCCAGGAACCCCGCCTAATAATACCCCACTACCCCCTTGCGCCATTTCCAAACAATGAGCTCCTGCTTGGATAGACATCCGCCCTGCCACTTGTGACATGGGGGTCAATAAAGGTAATCCACCATCGTTTTGTGTGACAGTTTCATAGGCAATCGCTGTGGCGCCTGATTCTTTGAGTAAGCGAGTTTGTTGTGGATCTGGGGCTAAATGTAGATAGGTGAATAAAGTCTGCCCTTCACGAAGCCTTCGACACTCCATCGGTTGAAGCTCTTTGACTTTCACAATCAATTCAGAGCGCGCAAAAATTTCGTCCGCTGTATCAACAATCTCAGCGCCTGCCGCTCGATATTCATCATCTGTAATGCCAATACCTAGCCCTGAGCTTTGCTCAACCAAAACCACACCGCCAACTCTCACCACTTCACGAACACTTGCAGGCACCATACCCACACGATTTTCCTGTTGTTTGATTTCTTTTGGGACGCCGACTAACATCAATACTCTCCTTAGGTGCTGTGCATGAATATACTGCTCTTTACTGTTTCATTAATTGTATCCATTGTGGAACCAGTTCAAACACATCCCCTACCAATCCATAATCTGCAATCTGAAAAATGGGGGCATCTTCGTCCTTATTGATGGCTACTATCACTTTTGAATCTTTCATACCAGCCATATGTTGCACCGCACCCGAAATCCCGAGCGCAATATACAAATCTGGAGCCACCACCTGCCCTGTTTGTCCGACTTGATGATCATTTGAAACAAACCCCGCATCCACCGCGGCTCTTGAAGCACCAACGCCTGCACCTAGCACATCAGCAAGATCTAAAACGAGTTTAAATTGCTCAGCGCTTTGCATGCCCCGCCCTCCCGAAACCACAACCCTAGCATCGCTGAGTGAAGGTCTTAACGATCCACTTAATTCATGAGAGATGAACTCAGTGCCTTTTGATTTGAATACGGCATTCAGTCGTTCTATCCCACATGCCGGTTGAGAGCCAAGGACCGCATCAAAAGCCGTTGTTCGGATGGAGAGTATATTTTGATCATCTAAAATGCGCACTGTTTCAAGCGCATTCCCGGCGTATATCGGATGCACAAACGTCTTTTGATCTATCACTTCCACAACATCAGACACTTGCGTCACATTCAGCAAGGCCGCGACTCGGGGCAACACGTCTTTACCAAAGGTCGAGGAGGCCGCCAATATTGTCGAAAAAGAGGGGGCAAATGACACCACCAACTGACTGATATTTTCAGCCAAAGGATGTGCATAACAGAGATCATCTACAAGCCAAACCGCCGCAACCCCTTCGATGGTTGCCACCTCGATCGCAACCGATTCACATTGATACCCCACCACTAAAAGCACAAGATTTTCATCAAAGTGTTTCGCTGCCGACACCACATGACGCGTTCCTGGATGCATCTCTTGTTGGTTATGTTCAACCAAAATGAAAGTGCTCATGATTTCTCCTTGTTAAAGCACTTTGGCTTCAAGGTGCAATTTATCGAGTAACGCCTGAACTGAATCTACTTTGATGCCGCCTCGACGCGCTTTGGGCGACTTAACCGAGAGGATTTCGAGGTGTGGCGCCAAACTTATTCCAAGCGCGCTTGACTCTATGATCTCCAATGGCTTCTGCTTAGCTTTCATGATATTTGGCAACGTGGCATATCTGGGTTCATTCAAACGAAGATCAGTGCTCACCACCGCTGGTAATATGACTTTTAAGGTTTCTAATCCACCATCGATTTCGCGTGTGACTAAAAGATGATCTGGAAACATCTGAACTTTTGATGCAAACGTAGCCTGTGGCCAATCCAGCAGTGCGGCAAGCATTTGTGGTGTTTGGTTGTTATCGCCATCAATCGATTGCTTCCCCATGAGAATAAGGGTTGGTTTTTCCTTCTCAACCACTTTTTTTAACATGTGAGCAATGGTTAGGCTGCAATAAGTCTCACCCGTTCGCACCAATATGGCTCGATCGGCTCCTATCGCCAAAGCTTGGCGCAATGTTTCTTGTGAAGCATCCTGCCCAACGGTGACGACAGTCACTGTGATATCGCCGTGTTTTTCACGAAGGCGCAGTGCCTCCTCAATAGCAATTTCATCGAAAGGATTCATCGACATTTTCACGAGATGTTTTTCAACACCGCGCTCATCAGCGCTGACTCGTATTTTCACATAAGGATCGATCACCCGTTTGATAGGAACCAATATGTTCATCATGAGCTCCTAGGTCTGAATATAATGTTGTAAATGCTCAATCGTAAGGGATTGGTCTTTCAGCAGATGAAAAACAAGATCACCAATAGACAATAGGGCGATGATTTCACCTTCCTCAGAGACCAAAATATGACGATGTCTGGTTTTAGTGATGGCCTCCATCGCCATCTCAACCGTATCTGATGATTTTAACACGGTTGCCTTGCCACTCAGTATATCAGCAGCCTTCATTTCCCTCCGTGAAAAATCTTTTTTGGTCATGGCGCGAACGATATCTCGCTCACTCAAAATGCCAAGAATAGTCACATCATCACTCACCACCAACGCACCAATGTTATCCTGTACCATCATCGTCACACATTGTGCGAGAGAAACATCTGGATGAACGAAAACGATGGCGCGTCTAGGCACTGGTAAAATCGAATAGATCAAATTAGCCATACAAATTTTTCCTCCTGACGGAATAGATCAACTGACCACGCGCCAGGATCCATCCGCTTTTCGACAAGCCTTACCATAAACTTGTTGTCGCTTCCCACCAATCACGGCTTGTGTGGTGTATTCACGGCAGGGTTGGTCTGAAACGTAGTAGGTCTTTGTTGGCTTCACCGTGTAACGATTACCGTTATCAGGGTTTGTCCAAATGATGGCTTTTCCTGTGGGGCCAGTTTCAAGAGCTCGTTGCATTTGCATAGCATCTTGTCTATCCATATATTTCCCAATGTTACCACCGAGATAGGCACCCAAAAGAGCCCCGCCTGCAGCGGCAACTACTTTACCAGCGCCACCCCCAAATTGGCTTCCAATCAACCCCCCAACAACACCGCCCGTCACAGTACCAACGCCTTCGTTGGTCACGGGTCCACATCCCACCAAAAACACAGAAAGCGACAATGATGTCAGACATAATTTTTTCATGGATATCGTTCCTATTTGACTAAGCCTCGCACAGTATCATATCACCAAGATGAGCGGTTATCTATAGAAGCTGTGCCTGACTCTGGGCGTGAGTTGACACATCAGTTCATAAGCGATGGTCCCTGCTGACTTTGCTATCTGTTCAATAGGGATCTGCTCACCCCATAGTTCAACAGGGCAACCTTCTTTAACTCCAGGACAATGCGTTACATCAATACTCAACATATCCATTGAAACCCGCCCTACCACTTGAGCAATGCTACCATTCACTCCAACGGGTGTCCCTTTCGATAAATGACGCGGATAACCATCGCCATATCCTACGGGAACCACACCAATAATAGAGGGTTTATCACTATGCCACATCCCTCCATAACCAATTCGGGTAAAGGCCGGGCAATGGTGTATTGCACACACTTCAGACATCAACCTCATGACGGGCATCAACCCTAAGGCCTGGCCTGTGAGTTCTGGAAAGGGGGAGACCCCATAAAGCATAATCCCTGGGCGAACCGTGTCAACATGCATCTCAGGTAGGGCCATGATGGCGCCTGAATTGGCGATACTTCGTTTCACTACGGCCTCACCAAGATCAATTTGATTAAATGCTTGCCATTGTTGGTGATTTTCGGGTTGCATCGGTTCATCGGCCATTGCAAGATGGCTCATCACTCGCAATTCATCGTCCACCCAAGGACATGCCATCAACGCGGAAAGAAGATTTGCCGTTTCATGAACTTCAAACCCCAGACGATTCATCCCTGTATTCACTTTCACCCAAACTTTGAGTTTTTTTGACAGAGGGGTTGTGAGGATCCAATTTAATTGTTGCCGCTGATGAATGACACATTCAAAATCATGACGGGCAGCAATAGCTAATTCCTCTGGGGAAAACACGCCTAAAAGCACACACGGACAACGACTGCCCAGAGCACGTATCACCAGAGCTTCTTCCAATGAGGCGACACCAAAAGCATCCACGTGTCCATCTAGCTCAGGGACAACCATCGATAGGTCACAGCCATAAGCGTTCGCTTTCACCATGGCCATCACCTCTTTACCAGGCGCACATTGTTTTACGCGATTCAAGTTATGGCGCAATGCTTGAGGACGAAGATAAAGCTGCGTGGGTCTTGACACGTTAATCGCCACCTTGAGTTATATTTTGGTACCCTTGAAAAGCCAAATCTTCAAATCGGGTATACTTCCCAAGAAAGGCAACTCGGACCTTACCAATAGGACCATTTCGTTGTTTTGCGACAATGACCTCAGCAATGCCTTTATCAGGACTGTCTTCGTGATAAACTTCATCACGATAAATAAAGCAAATCAAATCCGCATCTTGTTCTATCGCTCCTGATTCTCGTAAATCTGACATGACAGGGCGTTTGTCTTGTCTCTGCTCTAAACTTCGATTTAACTGAGACAAAGCAATCACCGGAACCTGTAGCTCTTTCGCAAGTGCTTTTAAACTTCGAGAGATTTCTGAAATTTCAGCGGTCCGGTTATCCGCTTTAAAACCTGGCACTTTCATCAATTGCAGATAGTCAACGACAATGAGGCCCAAGGAGCCATGTTCCTTCACCAAACGCCGAGCTCTGGCACGCAATTCTGCAGGACTTAGAGCTGCTGTATCATCAATGAACAAGGGCGCTTCGGACAACATGTGCACGGCAGAGGTCACCCTAGGCCAATCATCATCATCCAACTTCCCAGTACGAAGACGATGTTGATCAATTCGCCCCAACGAGGACATCATCCTCATAGCCAAAGAATCACCGGGCATTTCCATTGAGAACACCAACACGGGTTTCCCTACTTTGATGACCGCGTGTTCAGCGATATTCATTGCCAAGGTTGTTTTACCCATGGAAGGTCTGCCGGCCACAATGACTAAGTCTGACGGTTGCAAACCAGAAGTCAATTCATCCAAATCCGAAAGTCCTGTGGGAAGACCCGTGATGGAGTCGCCACTAAGATAGAGGGCATCAATCCGCTCAACAGTCCTGACCAAAATAGATTTGATACTTTCAGGCCCGCCATCAGAAGGGGTTTGTTCGGCAATGGCAAAGACTTTACTTTCCGCAAAATCGAGCAGTTCAGAGACGTCACGACTACCAGGATTGTAGGCTGAATCTGCAATATCAGTCGCCACCCCAATCAGCTGTCGTTGAACTGATTTTTCACGGACAATGTCAGCGTATGCCGAGACATTGGCAACACTTGGCGTGTTGTTTGCCAGCTCAAAAAGATAAGCCTCACCTCCCGCATCATCTAAGGCATGGTTTGATTTTAAATTATCGAGAAGTGTGACAACATCAAAGGGTTGATTTTTATTAGATAATGCGAGAATGGCACGAAACAGAATGCGATGTTCGGTGCGATAAAAATCCTCTTCGCACACCTTCGCGCTGATTTTATCCCACACTTGATTATCGAGCATCAAGCCACCGATGATCGATTGCTCCGCTTCAGCGGAATGCGGTGGCCGTTTTAAAGGATCAACTGATTTTTTTTGAGTTTTTAGATCAAACATGGGGTCCAGAAATGAAATTGAATGAGGGGGCCATTATAGCTCGACTTTAGCCATTCTATCCAACTCTTTCCCACACCTGAGTTCGACCCAGCATAGATAGACCAATATATCCTCTCACGATCAATTGGTCCCCTTTCATCGTTATTTTGACTCGATAGATTTTACCCGTTTTGGCATCGAGAATTCGACCGCCATCCCAAGTCCCATCTCCTTTATCCCTTAACCCCCAAACGATCCGCATCCCTAAGGTAGGCTTATCCTTAAATTCACCCGGGCAGGATGAACAAATCCCTGAATCGCCAGGCCTTGGGTATACTTTCGCTACAGTCCCGCTCATCACCCCATCTTGAATGATAAAATGTACCTGTGCACGTTTCACACCTGTTTTATCGTCAATGGTGGTCCAATTCCCTGCGGGCGTTGTGCTTGCAAAAACCACTGGGAGGTAAACCACTGCAGCTACTAGAGATAGCATCCATTTCCATCGCCTCATATTTCTTCTCCAAAAATTTAAAGAATAAGGGATGATCACTCGATTTGCAAATGAACCAGGCTTTGGTGTTCATCCTTTTTTGTGTTAGTCTTGATGGATTAAAAAAGAGCGGCGCTTTCTATGTACAATGAACCCATCATTTTTCAATTAGCCACCCATTTTTTACCCAAAATAGCGTTACGGCTAGAGTGTCTTTTTTTGACCATCGAACAGGCTTGTGAGGAGACACATCCGGTCATCCATCACTATGCCCTTAAAAATATCGTTGAAATCATCAAGCTCATCGAAAAACCAGAACTGAAAAGTCGTTTTTTAAAAGAGTTCATGCGCATTGAGCATGCGCTCAATAAGTCTCAAAGCCCCATTTCAAATGCACTCTATGCCGATCTCTTCATTCAAATTCAACACTTGAGTTATGTTTCAGGTCGATTTGGCGAATCACTGGATCATGAACCCTTTCTTCAATCGATAAGACTAGCCCAAACCATCACTCAAAATGATTTTGAACTTCACTCCCCCCAACTCATTCTCTGGCTTGAAAACCACAGCTCAAAACGACAGCATGATTTGACTGAATGGCTGAAACCCCTACAAGCACTCTATCAAACAGCTACTGTTTATTTGTCACTGTTACGAGATACCGCTGAGTTTGA
Source organism: Legionellales bacterium (assembly GCA_026399195.1). Lineage (GTDB taxonomy): Bacteria > Pseudomonadota > Gammaproteobacteria > Legionellales > Legionellaceae > JAPLRK01. Next base: position 27,049 of record JAPLRK010000067.1, on the reverse strand, counting down.
TAAAATTGACACCTTGAATGGCTTTTATCAACGCTCACTCCCTTCCAAAGCAACATGTCATCTGATTTTATTAAGAATGGAAAAAAACTGCGGTATCGTCCCTAAAATGCAATTGGGCCACCATGGGCTCAGCGTTCGATTGTGTGACGTCAACTCAATGAATGAAATTCACCGAACCAACACCAATATCGATCTCGCTATTTGCCAATTATAACTTCAATGATTTTCAAATTTGCCGGCGGGAACTCGAAATGAGACAACGCCTTCTTTTCGACCCACTTCATCCCCATCTGCGCCTCACGACAAGTAGCATTCCCAAGGTATTCATGAACATGAAAAATTTCAAAAGAAACGGGGCCATCGGCATAAGTGTGTTGAACCGCGCATAAGTACTGATACCCTGAGACGTGCAGCCCAAGCTCTTCTTCTAATTCTCGACAAAGTGCCTCAGAAGCTGTCTCATGGGCTTTCAACTTACCTCCAGGAAACTCCCACAAACCACCGTGGGTGTCATCTGCGGCTCTCTGTGTGATTAAAATACGATTCAGAGGATCAGTGATGACACCAATAGCTATACTGTGCGCACAGTATACTTTCATGCGAGACTGCCATGACAATTTTTAAATTTTTTACCCGAACCACAGGGGCAATGATCGTTTCGCCCTACTTTTTTCTCAACGCGCTTGAACGTGGTATCCTTCTCATCATCAACCCCTTGAGAATCATCGTCATGGATGAATTTCAATTTCTGTGATTGATCGGCTCGCCTCTGCGCCTCAATAGCACTCACATCTTCCTCTGTTTTGATTTCAACAGAAGCCAGGAGTTGAACAATTTCATATTTTAAATTGTCTAACATAGAGGAAAACAAAGTGAATGCTTCTCGTTTATACTCTTGTTTGGGGTCTTTTTGAGCGTATCCCCGCAAATGAATGCCTTGACGAAGATGATCCATAGCTGCCAAATGCTCTCGCCAATGGTTATCCATAGATTGAAGAATCACTGACTTCTCAAATTGTGCTAAAATTTCTCGGCCAATCTGCTGCTCCTTTTCTCGATACTGTTCATTGCTCAGCTTTAATATTTTGTCCTTGAGGAACAAAGGCAAAATGGCATGATCATTATCGACCCACTCTTGAACAGGAATGTTCAATTTAAAATCCTGCTCCAAAACCTGAGTGAGGCCTGAAATATCCCATTGGTCCTCCAAACTTTCAGGAGGAATATGTGTGTCGATAAGAGCACTCATCACATCTTCTCGCATGCCATCGACGGCTTCCATGGGATCGTCAATGTCCATGATGAGCGCTCTCTGGGTATAAATGACTTTTCGTTGATCGTTCGCTACGTTGTCATAATCCAGCAATTGCTTACGAATATCAAAATGATGCCCTTCTAATTTACGTTGCGCATTTTCAATAGCTTTGGTGACCAAGCTGTGTTCGATAGGTTCACCAGGTTTCATCCCCAAGCGCTTCATCATGGAGGCCACACGCTCTGATGCAAAAATACGCATCAAGGCATCATCTAGGGACAAATAAAATCGGCTGCTGCCAGGATCTCCCTGCCTCCCTGCGCGACCTCGTAATTGATTATCAATCCGTCTTGACTCATGACGTTCAGATCCTACGATGCGAAGCCCGCCGGCTGCAATCACGATGTCATGGTGCTTTTGCCACCCCACTTTGAGCGCGTCACGTGCAGCCTCATCAGAGTCCACTGGCAATTCTGCTAGAGCCGAGGCCAAACTCCCCCCAAGCACAATATCGGTTCCTCGACCTGCCATATTCGTAGCAATCGTGACCACACCAGGACGCCCCGCTTCCGCAATGATATGCGCTTCCTTTTCATGAAATTTGGCATTCAAGACTTGATGTTTGATTTTCACTTTGGTCAGCATGGCACTTAGCAGTTCGGACGCCTCGATCGACGCAGTACCCACCAATACAGGTTGGTTACGCGTCACACAATCTCGTACGTCTTCAATGATGGCTTGATATTTATCTTCCTGCCCCAAATACACCAAATCAGGCTCATCCTTGCGACACATCCGTTGGTTGGTGGGAATCACGACAACCTCAAGATGATAGATCTGTTGAAATTCATACGCTTCTGTATCCGCAGTCCCCGTCATACCTGACAATTTTTGATACAGACGAAAAAAATTCTGAAAGGTGATGGAGGCCAGGGTTTGATTTTCATTCTGGATGGCCACATGCTCTTTTGCTTCCATCGCTTGATGTAAGCCCTCTGACCAACGCCGACCTATCATGGTACGACCCGTATGCTCATCCACAATCACTACTTCATTGTTTTGAACAATGTAATCCACATCTTTATGAAACATGGTTTGGGCGCGCAAAGCAGCGTTCACGTGGTGCATCAACATGATGTTGCTGGCGTGATATAGACTTTCACCTGGGGCAAGCAAGTTTGCCTCGGTGAGCAATTCCTCAACATGTTGATGGCCGGCTTCCGTCAAATGCGCTTGCTTTTGCTTTTCATCCCGAGTGTAATCACCCCCATCTTCCTCTGTCACTTGTTCTTTCAGCTGAGGCATCAACTGATTGATTTTGATATAAAGGGCTGAGCTATCTTCAGCTGCGCCCGAAATGATCAAGGGTGTTCTCGCCTCATCAATCAGGATAGAATCCACCTCATCCACAATCGCAAAATTCAGAACTCTCTGAACTTTGTCCTCGAGCGTAAAAGCCATGTTGTCACGCAGATAATCAAAGCCAAACTCGTTATTCGTCCCATAAACAATATCTGAACGATAGGCAGCCTGCTTTTCAGATCGGGGCATATCGGGATAAATCACGCCAACCGACAACCCTAAAAATTCAAAAATAGGTTTCATCCACTGGCTGTCACGTTTCGCCAAATAATCATTCACAGTGACCACATGGACACCATATCCACTGACAGCATTCAAATAAGCAGGTAAGGTCGCGACCAAGGTTTTACCTTCCCCTGTACGCATTTCGGCAATGTTTCCTTCGTGCAGCACCATGCCACCAATCAATTGCACATCAAAATGACGCATTTTCAAGGTACGAATAGAAACCTCTCGCACCACAGCGAACGCTTCTGCCAACATCTCATCCAAAGTTTCGCCCGCAGTAAAACGCGACTTAAGTTCTGTGGTTTTAGCGGCCAATTCCTCGTCAGACAAAGCTTGCATCTGAGATTCAAAGGCATTGATGCTGACTACTGTTTTTTCCATGCGGCGCAATGTTCGCTCATTACGACTACCAAACATCTTCTTCATCAACGTATTTAGCATAACCAAAACTTTCCTCTTCACAGTGCTTAACAGCTAAGCACGGTCACCAAAACCGCTTAATTTACTAGAATTTGCTTGGAAATACCACGAATAACATTTAATTCGCTTACACCATGCAATATGCTCATCAAATGAGTCTTCCACCTTTTTGACCCCAGCAACCCATGCGCCAAGTGAAATATCGGTTTCAGTAATAAACTCATCGGCACCCCTTGCTCAAGCTCTGACTCAGCATAGGTGATATAATTGTCCAACAATTTCGCTCGTGTGATTAAGGGATTTTCAGGAAATAGCGCATGATGAATCAGCGCTATGGCATATGGATTTTGACAAGCAAGCCGACCGAGCATCACGCCGTCCACTTTCAAAAGATGTTCTTGTACATCAGCAAGCCCCGTGATATTGCCATTGATCACCACAGGATACTCCGAAAAAGCATTTTTGATGCGATAGACATAATCATAATGAAGCGGAGGAATGGTTCGATTTTGCTTTGGATTCAAGCCATGTAACCAAGCTTTACGAGCGTGCACAATCAATTTATCACACCCTGCATCTATCAATTGATGAACAAAGGATGCAAAAAAATCATAACTGTCCTGTTGATCAATTCCAATTCGAGTTTTAGCACTCACCGGAATACTGACCGCTTGTTTCATGGCTCTGAAGCAGTCGGAAACCAAATGCGGCTCAGACATAAGACATGCCCCAAATCGCCCTGCCTGAACCTTATCACTAGGACAACCTAAGTTAAGATTAACCTCAGCAAACCCAAGGTTCTCTGCAAGAATAGCGCATCGAACCAAAGCATCTTTATCCGACCCACCCAACTGCAATGCCAATGGATGCTCCATGGCATGACGTTGAAGCGCACGTTTTTCGTTATGTTGAATGGCCCCTGGCGTTTGCATCTCTGTGTACAACAAAGCATTAGGCGCCAACATCCGCATGAAGACTCGAAAATGAGTATAAGTCCAGTCGATCATGGGGGCTATGGCTAACTTCGAAATCAACGCGGTCAATTGTGGAGGTACCTGAGTTCAAAGGGGGGTATTATCCTTGAAAAAGCGATGCTTATCCACTATGTATTTATGATGCGTCGACTTAACGACTTGATTATTTTCTCAACACTATGCTCATGTGGTGCGGTCTGGTGAATGATGGCATCAGCGCGTTGCCGACAATAGTCCTTGACTTCCTTATCCGGAAGAATGTAAAAAGTTTTCTTTTTGACCTCTTGCAAAATATGATCAGCCACATCGTCTGCCGGGCGACTTCTTGCCATCAAGTCACGAACCATGGCATGCATCTGATCGCCTTCTCGTCGTTCTGTGTTCACCAACAGGTGGGTATTAGCAAAAGAAGGACAAACCACTGAAACATCGACAGGTTTCTGCTCTCGAGACAAATCAAAATATAACGATTCAGACATCGCCACGATGGCATGCTTTGACATGGCATAGGGTGCCATTTGAGAGGCGCTGCATAAGCCAAGGAAGCTTGCCATATTCACGATATGCGAACGATGACTTTGTTGGAACATCAGTGGCAAAAAGGCTTGTACCCCATGAAGGACACCATACAAATTGACCTCCATGACATGACTCATGTGCGTGAAGGATTGCTCCCAAAGCGGGCCCATTTGACCGCTGATACCGGCGTTATTGAAAAGCACATCCACTTGATTGAAATGCGCCATCGTGAGACGCGCCAATGCCAAAACATCTTCCCGTTTTGAAACATCACAAACCACACTCACCACGGCAGTGGTTGAAAGCTCACGCAATTGTTTGACTTTATCTTGCAATGCCGACTCCGAGATATCCGCCAAAACAAGGCGCATACCCTCCCGTTGACACACTTTTGCCAAAGAAAAACCGATGCCACTTGCAGCTCCGGTGATAACAGCGACTTTATGATGTAACGTCATGAGCAGGTGATATCTTGAGTGAAAGAATCGCGATAGTACTATTGAGGAATCTCATTGACAAGTTGAACATCCCCCGCTTTCAAGCCTTTAGGCCCTTTATCCACCAGATAACTCACGGCATCATTTTCATGTAATGTTTTAAAGCCATCGCCGAGGATGTCTTTGTAGTGCACAAAAATATCATCACCTGATGGGCTGGTGATGAAGCCAAATCCTTTTTTTTCATTGAACCACTTCACATGACCGGTTTCTCTTGCAGACATTGAGGATCTCCTTTTTCCTGGGCTTAACTTACGATACACTGTTCTTCAGCATAACAGTTTTTTATTGATTGTTAAGGATTTTTTTTAGAGACAAATCACCTATGGATCAAGCAAAAGAAGCCTTTATTCGTCTAGCACTCGCTTGTAACGTCTTAAGTTTTGGTAAATTCAAACTAAAGTCAGGTCGAACGAGTCCTTATTTTTTTAATGCGGGATTATTCTATCAAGGTGAAGCCCTTCGCCAAATAGGGTGTTTTTATGCAGAGATCCTTATCCAACAAAAAGTCAATTTCAAACATTTGTTCGGACCGGCCTACAAAGGTTTGCCGTTAGCCACCGCAACGGCGATTGCTCTTGCCGAGAAAGGAATCGATACTACCGTGACGTTCAATCGCAAAGAAGTCAAAACACATGGTGAGGGAGGTCTCTTGATGGGGGCGCCTCTGTCTGGCCCTACGGTCATCATCGACGATGTGATCACCCGAGGCACGGCCTTTCGGGAGGCGATGCAACTCATCAACGGGCATGGCGGGCAATTGACCGCGGTCGTCATTTCGCTCGACCGCTGTGAACGCGGGGTAAGCCATCGTTCAACCCTTTCAGAAATACAAGATCAAGGCATTCAAGTCTTTTCCATCATCACGCTGTACGATTTGATAGACTATCTCGAGCAGCATGACGAGGAAGAGCAAGTATCCAGGTTGAAAAGCCATCAAAAAAAGTATGGCACTAGCTCTTGACGTACCCCGCAATATCAATCGTTTTCATCTGAAACTGCATCGTTTTATCCAGTCTTTTTACACCCAAAGTCACCTTGTCACCTATTTTTATTTCTGATAACAAATCATACATCGTGCCATAACTGTTGATCTCATGTCCGTTTAATGAGGTAATGACATCGCCACGCACCATACGACCTGTCTTATCTCGTCCAACGCCTCTCAACCCAGCCTTTTCGGCAGGAGTGTTTGGTAATACATCTGCGACCAGTATGCCTTTTTTGATACTGAAACGATTCACGAGATCTGGCGCTGCGCGTTGAATCCCAATTCCTGAAAGAACAACTCGGCCTTTGGTGATGATCTGTAACACGATACGTTCGATATCATCCGCAGGCACTGCGAATCCGATGCCTGCTGAATTACCTGATGAAGAATAAATCAACGTATTTAATCCCATCAATCGTCCCGAGCTGTCAAGAAGAGGTCCGCCTGAGTTGCCTGGGTTGATGGCCGCATCTGTTTGGATCATGTCTCGGATATTGATCCCACCGATCCCAGGCACCTTTCGACCCAAGGCCGAAATCACTCCAACCGTTAAACTGTGATCAAGCCCAAATGGATTTCCAATAGCAATGGTTTTTTGACCCACCAACAAGTCATGCGTGTGCGCAATTTCAAAAGGTTTTTGAGATTTGATGAGCTTCAGTGCCATCGGTGAAGTGATGGCCAAAACCGCAATATCTTTACGAGGTTCAACTCCAATCACCTTTGCAGGCACTGTGATGTCACCTAAGGTTACTTTCAAGTGAGAAGCACCATGAATGACATGAAAATTAGTCACGACATGGCCTTCCGTATCCCAAAGAATACCTGAACCGGCCCCTGCTGGCTCCTCTTTGTTTCGGTGTTTATGAGATGAGATCAGCCGTTGAACATAGACAATTTTTTTGGAGGATGACTGAAACACCTCAATGGTGTTCCGTTCATCCGGCAGTAATTGGTCCAAATGTGCCGCATACACAGGCGAGCACACACCAAACATCAAACAAAAAGATAGGAAAACGGTTTTCGGGATCATATAAACTCTATACTTGTTGGTTAAGAATAGAGCGCATTATGCCTGAAATTTATTCAATTTGATATATTTATTTTTCTTTTCGAGCTTTTGTGCCTGTGTTGTAATGTCTCAAACTTAACGTCGTCTCCTCGATCCCTCTTTTAAAAGAAGGGGCGTATCGTCACCATCCAATCCTGGTTCTGACTCCTCAGCCAATGTTCCTCGGCACAATCTCGTCAATTCTTCCGAGGCGAAACCCCGCAAAATTTTGGCAGATCTGTCCTCTGTCAAAGTTTCAAACCTTTCCGCAAAGGATGGATTCAATTCTAGAATTTGGATAAGGTTTTCTTTTAAATCCGCGCATAAACGGTAACAGGTTTCTGGACTACATGCTGTCATAGTTGTGAAAAAGGGCGAGTGCCTATGAAACCCAAACATTTTAGTATGTTCACCTGTAAACATTGGAGTAAGGAATTCTCTGGGTATATAACAGCCTCGATTGATGGCGATGTCTTTAACGGATTTTGGAATGTTTCTCAGGAACTCGAACATCTCCCCAGCTTTCAGACCCTCTAAACCATTGTCACTCAAATCAAGTCTTGTGGTATTTTCGGGCAAGTGACTATTTAGGTATTCTATAATAGTAGGCCCAGTCTCTCCACTGAAGCATCCCGCTAAATTTATCGTAACTTCAGGTTTAAAATCTACCTTTTTGAGTGCTTCTACCAGACCTTTTCTTTGATCAGAGGGTACGCTTGTGCCGGCCTGAAACTTAGCAATTACCTCTGCTTTATAGTTCAATAACATCCTGCTCAGCGATGCATTTGTAGTGCTGATTCTTTCACGTAACCCCTCAATGGCCTCCAAAGCCTCTGTCCCCCTCTCATAACTAAGTGGATGCCCATACTTTGAAGATAGAATGTGTTTTAGACGTCAATGGGTTGATACAGTCCATTCATCTTATAAGGATTTAATTTTTGCATCTGACAACATTGTAAGCTACCTCAACTATGCGGCAACTTTGAATAGGGACAAAAGCTTACCCAAAATCTTACCCAAAGGACGCGCGGTTATATGCGAAATGTAACGAATAGTTAAGAACGATTTGAGAAGAAGAAGTCAGTATTATTTCAATAGCAATCAAGAAGTTATGTGCCGTTGCGAACCATTGATAACTGTTACAAAAGTACTCAATGGTACCGAGGGTCGGAGTCGAACCGACACGGTGTCACCACCACCGGATTTTGAATCCGGCGCGTCTACCAATTCCGCCACCCCGGCACAGGCAGTGAATATACTGCGTCCGCGCACAGTATAACAAAAATTCATTGAGAGGCAATGGGTATTATTGATAAATCTTTTTTCGGATATAAAGGGGGTAAATAGCGCCAACTGATCACCCCTTCTTGAATGGGGCGCGCATCAGGTGAGCTGCAAGTCAGTTGTTTTGCGCGTTTTGCAACTCGGACTTGAATCACTTCCTGATGGGGTGGGCGTGTTGCTATGGTCAGTAGCCAATGATGACTGCTCAAAGGTGCGTCACGAGTTCCAATGTAAAGACAAGGCGACAGGCCTAAGTCATCCGTCAGATAATCATAATTCTGTTGATTCATGGTGAATGTGCACCCTTGCTGATGTTCTAACATCTCCAAAATCTGATTCGGGCTCATGTGAGTCACCTGACATTTCGAATCATCCAAAACCAATCTCTGAAGACCTGCCTCTAACTGATGAAATATCTCATGCCGGTGTGTCACCTCATGCGTGATTTTGAGATAAAAAAACACGGCTTTCAATAAGGAGAGAACCAACAAGACCATAACGAAAATCAGCATCAAAGTTGTTGCAAAAAACAACCCTTGTTGTGTTTTCATGGGGTTCTTACCGATGTGTCTAGCATCCAAGGTTGAGCGTTCATCAACCCAAGCGCCAAGTGGACTATTTTTCTCCCTTGCATGACGTCTTGTTTCGCTGAAAGGCTTTGAACTTCCTGAGTAAGCTCATCTGCGTTCGGCCCTCCAAATAACTTGTTTTCTTCCTTATTTCCTTCTCCCCGAGAGGGTAAGAGGGTGCCTGAAGTGCTTTTGTAAAACAGACTTGCCCCCCCTGCATGTTTATGAATTTCAAAAGATTCTTCCATCCAGGCGCCAATGTAAATAGCATCATGATAAGTAAAATGAAGGGATGTCTTTAGGGTAATTCGTTGTTGAACGCCCATCGGTTCAATATGTCGAATCGTTTGAACTTCAGCGTGATAACAATCAGCAACCATGATGGTGTCATCTTGATGATATTTTTCGCGATGACTGGCCAGGATGAGATCTGTCTTTGGGATATCATAGACTTCATCAAAACGCTCGCTCATGCGCCTGATGAGTATTTTTGAGGGTCGAACTTCTAGACTGACGATCTTGGGTTCTGTTACCAAGTGATCGCTGCTCGAACACGGGGTAAATCCAGCCATTCTGACACTTTCCCGAACAAGATCTGACACCAGAATCAAATCAATATCTTGTTCCAATGCTTTTTGCACCTGTTGAACCTGTTGTTTGATGGCCAAGTAGTGTTGTGTCAATCCCAGCAGGATGAAGCTGCCTAACAGAAGAGCAATCATTAATTCAACCAAACCTATGCCCATCGGTTTAGAGATCATGCGAAAATCCAAGGAGATGGGGGTGTTCCGATGCGTTATCAGATTGTGACAGAGTTGCGAGACTGATGTGTGAAAGACTGAAGAAGTGACTCAGATGCCATTGTTGTTGAAACAATGCCAATGACGTGCTGGTCATCAAAGTTAATGACAACAACACGTCGGTCAAGGAAAATCCTTGTTCCATACGTTATTCCATGCTTAAGGTTGGTCCGAGGAGAAGCTTACCTCGTCTCTGTTAAAAAAGGCAAGTAGCCAGGGTGTTGTTTCAGAAATTTTAAATGGGCTATACTGTGCGTGGCCATAGGAGAACAATATGCCATGTGACTACTTTTTACTTCCACACGCTGGAATTCAATCTCTATCCCCTTATATTCCTGGAAAATCTGTGGAAGAAGTAGCGAGAGAGCATGGCATCACCAATATTATCAAACTAGCGAGTAATGAAAATGCTTTCGGTTGCAGCCCTTCGGTGTTGAAAGTACTGGCATCCCTTTCTGTCGAACAAATTATCACCTACCCTCAGGGCGCTGAAGATCCCTTAAAAAGACAGCTGGCTGACATGCTTGCGCTGGATGAGGACATGTTGACGCTGGGCAATGGATCTGACGTGTTCATTCCGTTATTACAAACCATTTTTGCTTTGCATCGTGACAAACAGATTTTAACTCATGACTATGCCTTTATGACTTATGCCATTCAGGCCCAAATTCAAGGGATCCCCGTGATCAAATCCCCATTGAAACCAGATTTTCGAGTGGATATGGATGCCATGATCAAAGCCTGTGATGATGCAAGGATTGCCCTTATTTTTCTTGCAAATCCAAACAATCCAACAGGCCTACCAGTCCCAGCCTATGAATTAAAACGCTTGATAGAAAGCATTCCAGAAACTACGGTACTAGTCGTTGACGAGGCCTACTATGAATTTGTGACTTCCCCTGATAAAGACGACACGAAGGCTCTTCTAAAATCTCACCCAAATCTTGTGATCATGCGTACTTTTTCAAAAGCCTATGGTTTGGCAGGATTGCGTTTGGGCTATGCCATGACAAGTCCTGAAATCACATCACTGCTTCATCGATTGATGTTGCCTTTTACCGTGAACAAGGCCGCTTTATTAGCGGGCAGTGCCGCCTTGAAAGATCAACATTTCATCGAGAAAACCGTTCAGAATACGCTCAAAGGTCTCCAACAGGTACAGCTTGGCCTTGATCGATTGAAAATTGACCATTTACCATCGTCATGCAATTTCATCACCCTGGATTGTAAAAAAGAAACCTTATCGCTCTACCAAAACTTGCTCCGACATGGGATTATCGTTCGCCCATTACATCCCTATGGTTTATACCATCATTTACGGGTTACTATTGGCACAGAACAACAAAATCGTCGTTTTTTGGATACTTTTGAGGAATTATATGATCCCAAGTGATTTGAGCCGCCGTCATTGCGAATCTTGTGAAGGCATTGGCAGCGCCTTAACTTCTGAACAAATAAGCCCATTATTGCATCAATTGGACAAAGGCTGGGTGGTTTCTGCCGATCATCGAGCCATCGAAAAATCTTTTTCCTTCAAACAATTTTATGAAACCATGGCTTTTGTCAATGCCTTGGCATGGATTGCGCACCGTGAAAATCATCACCCTGATCTTGAGTTGGGTTACAATTATTGCCGAGTTCGGTTCATGACTCATGCGTTGAATGGGCTATCCCATAACGATTTCATTTCAGCGGCAAAGATTGACAGTATCGTGAAGACATGAAGACATTTCGTATTTTAATCCCCGCTTACAATCCTGAAAAAGAATTGACCCATTTGGTACAGTCCTTGTTGATGCAAGCAAGCTCTCTTATGAAAACTGATCAGACACCTTAGGATCGGGAGCGTAATGCCCTCTGGATATAATCAAGGCTTAGCAACAGCGTCTTAACTTCTTCAAGCGTTAAACGGGTGGTGTTATGTGAAGTATAATCTTCCGTGTGAGACACCAAATCATCGCCTTCTACAAAGTATTGGTTGTAATTCAAATCTCGATTATCCGCGGGAATTCTGTAATATCTTCCCAGATCTTGCGCTTTGACCATTTCCTCTCGAGACAACAAAGACTCGTACAACTTTTCTCCATGACGAGTTCCGATCATTCGAATGCTCGATGTCGACTGGAAAATGTCAATCAGGGCTTGGGCCAAAAGGGCTAATGTGCATGCGGGGGACTTTTGCACGAAAATATCACCAGGCTTTGCATTTTGAAACGCGTACAAAACCAAATCCACAGAATCTTCTAGGGACATCAGAAAACGGGTCATGTTGGGATCGGTGACGGTAAGAGATTCCCTTTTTTTTATTTGGCTCACAAACAGAGGGATGACGGAACCACGTGATGCCATCACATTGCCATACCGTGTAGCACAAATCACCGGTTGATGCGAAGCTGCAATCCGTGATTTTGCAACGACAATTTTCTCTGCCAGCGCTTTGGACATCCCCATGGCATTGATGGGATAAACGGCTTTATCGGTACTTAAAACAACCACTTGGCTCACTGAATTATCAAATCCCGCACGCAGCACATTCTCAGTACCTAACACATTGGTTCGTACTGCCTCCATGGGATAAAACTCACAAGCAGGGACTTGTTTTAGGGCTGCTGCATGAAAGACATAATCGACACCCTTCATGGCATCGCTTAATGCATTCATATCTCGAACATCACCAATATAAAATTTCACCTTGTCATTTTTAATCTCTGATCGCATGTCCTCTTGTTTTTTTTCATCTCGACTAAAAATTCGAATTTCACCAACCGTCGAGTTCAAGAAACGTTTCAAAAGCGCTGAGCCAAACGAACCAGTCCCTCCGGTGATCATCAAAACTTTAGCATGAAACATGACGCCTCCTTTGTTGAAACATCCTATCTATCATGTCAGGCCATGCAAGCGACCGATAGCCTGTTGCTTCCAAAAATCGTTCTGCATTTAACGAGCGATCAATCTTCAAATCCCCGTTGGAAATGATGTTTATTTTTTTACCATATCGTTTGGCAACCTCGGTTAATAACTCATATTTATTGATGGGTGCTGATGCCACGTGGTACAGCCCCATGAGTTTTGGGTTTGGAATAACCACCTCCATCATGACTCGTGCTAACTCATAAGTAGGTAACCCTGAAAAAATAGCGTTCACATAACCGTTCACTTCCTTGGTTTGCGATAAAAACCAATCGATGAGCGCATCATGAGAATGCAATTCATGGCCTATGATCGAGGTACGCAACGTGATGGCTTCTGGTGCATCTGTGACCTCACCCATGTATTTTGATTTCCCATATAAATCTTCAGCATCAGATATATCTGTTTCAACATACGACCCTTTTCGACCTGAAAAAACACAATCGGTACTCAAATGGATTAATCTCGCATGATGCTGTTGACACTGTTTCAACAGGCGATGGGGCAACATAGCATTGATGGGAAGTACCACCAGAGGATCTTTGGACGCTGACAATTGTTTGATCACCCCAACACAATTAATCACCACATCGGGTTGTATCCTCAAAAATACGCTTGAAAGAGAGGCCTCATCAAGCACATCTAGATCACAGATTAACTTTGAGTGATTTTCCACCGGGAAATACTGTAATCCACTTTCCGAACGAAGGCTACCCCATACGTCAAAGTCGTTGTGTTTCCACAAAGATGTGAAAACTTCATTCCCCAGCATCCCTGTGGCACCCAACACCAAAATTTTCATGCCTTTCCCCTATTGACCACACTCGATAAAATCTTAATCAGTTGTTGACTTTGTTCTCTCATTTCAAAATGCTTCAAAAAATAAGCATATCCCCGATGTCCAAAAGCGTCTCGTTCTGATTCTGACAGTTGAACAATACGCGCTATATTCTCAGCCAGTGCCGCCCCATTTTCTGCCGGCGAGATGAGCCCTGCACCCGCCTGCAGAATAATCCGTGCACCCTCACCATCCAAAGCACCAACAATAGGACGCCCAGCGGCTAAATAAGCCTGTATTTTACTGGGGATGGTCTGAGCAAAAATATCACAACGTTTGAGCGTCACCAGCAATCCCGCAGCGCGAGAAAAAATATAAGGCATTGCAGATCTTGGCAGACGACCAACGCACATCAGATGTGACAACCGGGATTTGGATATTTGCTCTTCGACCCAGGGGAGCATACTACCACTCCCTACCAAAATGATCTTGCACTTTGGTAACTGTTGTAGACTGCGCGCGGCTTCAACCAGGGTCTCCACTGACTGTGCGCTACCTATGTTGCCTGCAAAAACAAAACAATCCTCTTGACTTAACGCCTCTTTCAAATGTTCAGGAAGGTAAGGTTCGCGGTCTAAATCCACCACAGGCTCAAGAAAAGAGTTTGGGTAATAGAGTAATTTATTGGCAGAAACATAGCGTGACATCGGTTGTTCAAAGGCTTCAGATTGCATCAATAAAAGATCACACGCGGCATAAATCCATCGAACCAATCGACCCGTCATGTGCATGATAAAGCGCGACGCAACAAACCCCGTAGCTTGTAAACTCTCAGGCCAAAGATCTTGAACCCATATGACAAGCGGTAACTTAAGGCGTTTTTTTAAAAACATAGCGGGAATGACTGATGTGACGGGGGATGCACTAAAGACAAAGATCACATCGAAGGTCTTCTTTTTAACAAAACGATGAAAAAATAAGAGGCCACTCACCACAAAAGAGAGATAATTCATAAACAGTCGGATCCCACCCTGACCTCTTGGAAGCAAGGGAACACGATGGACAGGGATCTTCTCGATAAAAAATTCGGAGCACCGATCCATCGCCTGATACCCTTCAAACACCACGCCATCTGGGTAATTTGGCTTCCCCGTGAGAACCTCCACGTGATGACCCTCTTCTGCCAAACACATCACAAGATCATTAATGATGAACGATTCTGGCCAGAAATATTGAGAAACAAGAAGAATTTTCATCTGTTGGCAGGCTCTAAAAAGAAGGGGTTCATAATCCCAGATTATCTCGTTTGAAAATTCTATCTGCTCTGTAACTTGATCGAACCAATGGCCCTGAGGCGACCTCAAAAAACCCTTTTTCCAAGCCTATTTCTCGTAGTTGTACAAAAACCTCTGGGGGCACATATTGAACCACTGGCAAATGATTTGATGTGGGTTGAAGGTATTGTCCCATGGTCAACACATCGACTTGTTGCGCCCGTAAATCATCCATCGTCTTAAGGATCTCTTCAAAAGTTTCCCCAAGCCCAAGCATCAGGCTGGTTTTGGTCAAGATCTTAGGATGATGCTGTTTCGCAAAAGACAAAACATCAAGCGTTTGCCAATACCCCGCCCGATTGTCTCTGACCGGATGAGTTAATCTTTCAACCGTTTCAACATTTTGTGCAAAGACATCCAGATCACTGTCTAGTAATATCGCCACGTCACGGAGATTCCCCTGAAAATCAGGCGTAAGCGCCTCTATTTTAGTATTGGGCATGCGTGCTTTGATCGCTCGAACGGAACGTGCATAATGACTCGCGCCCCCATCTGGTAAATCATCTCGATTCACAGAGGTCAACACGACATAATCAAGCTTCATCAACTCGACTGTTTTAGCCGTATTTTCAGGCTCATCCTCATCTAACCAACCCTGGGGATTTCCAGTATCTACCGCACAAAACCGACAAGCCCTGGTACAAACGGAGCCCATCAACATGATGGTTGCCGTGCCATGAGACCAACATTCTGCAATGTTAGGACATTTCGCCTCTTCACAAACAGTGGCTAATCGATGGGCTTTCACTTGTTCTTTCACATGCAGATATTGAGGGGTGATCTGATTGACCATACGAAGCCACTTAGGCTTAGCTAGCCTCACAGAGGATAATTCTGACGATTTGACACCATCTTTAATGGCTTTGACGCCCTGATCGGTGGTATATTTTTGCCCACTTTTCACAACAACCGGAATATCGTTAAGTTTCTTCATACCGTCTTGTCCAATCATTCACAGGAAACAGCGCCAATGATACACCAAACGGGAGTGATTGTTGTATACTCTCTCCTATGAAGATTCTTGCTGATGCCACTTTACCCCATGTCCATGAATGGTTTGGCGACGCCTTTCAACTCACTTTATTTGATTCACCCGATGAGATCCCCAAATTACTCGCCGCTCAGGACATCTTGCTCTGCCGATCCACTTTGAATGTAACAGAAAAACTACTGGCCAAAAGCGCCATTCAATGTGTCGCTACCGCCAGCAGTGGCAGCGAGCATCTTGATTCGTCCTTACCAAAAAAAGGGATCACGGTGTTTGATGCCAAAGGATGTAATGCACGTGCTGTAGCGGATTATGTGGTCGCGACTTTGGCCTATTTATCTCAACATCATGACATCGGATCCCTTGCTGGCATCATAGGGTGCGGTCATGTCGGAAGTGACGTCAAATCGCGCATCCAAGCCATGGGATTGGAAACTCTCTGCTATGATCCTCTAAAGGCCTCCATGGACAACAGCTTTCGCTCTTGCAGCCCGGATGAATTAACGGCTTGCTCTCTCTTATGTATCCATGCGAACTGGCACGAAACCCCCCCCTACCCCAGTGTGAATTTAGGATCAAAGTCCTTTTTGCAAAGATTAAAACCAAAGACCATCATCATCAATGCGGCACGTGGGGGCATCGTCAATGAAGAAGATGTGATCAACACGGGTTCAGAGCTCATCTACTGCACCGATGTTTACCATTTTGAACCTCATATCAACCCAAACATCATTGATGTTGCAACCATATGTACCCCTCATATAGCCGGCCACAGCATCGAAGCCAAACTTGCGGCCGTTGAGATCATCAGCCAAAAAATACATCACCACTATGGCTTGCCACTGCCCATCGTCACTCAATCTTCTCCTAATGTAGAACTCATGGTATCGAAGGACTTTGGGAACTCCTCTTGGCAAGATATTGCTCTTCAGTTATATAACCCATATCAAGAGACCTTGATTTTAAAAAAATCAAGCGATAAATGTCATGCCTTTTTAACACAACGCAAAGCCCACACCCATCGTCATGACTTTAACCAATATATTTTTACAACTGATGAAAAAATACAAAAAATCTTAGGCAAATAATATTGTGTTAATATTCCTTCATTAAAATCAGTCCTTAGCTTTTTGGAGAACGACTTGGTAGATCATGAGAAAGCCGCGCGATTTAAAGCCTATTTCACGCAATGGCGCGGGGATGAGCTAGCACTAAAAGAAGAGCCCATTTTGGCCAGTGCCATGGCTATCAGTCAATTGATAGATACATCAACATTTTGTCCCGATCGACGGAAGTTGTTCATGGGGGAGAGCGCCTTCAATGGTTTTGAGGATGATCACCTCCATCGCCCCTTCGGCGCAATCCTCTTGGCCATTTTATCCCTCAAAGAATATCACCATCAATGCCTGGACGGAGGCTCCTTTGCGGAGGGTGAGCAAGAGCTCTTGCAAGCGCTTCTGGCCAACCTTGAATCCGTCTACCAAGATCCCACCCACCACCCTGTAGATAAATTCAAAGCCTTTATCTCACTGACTTTCCGTTGGTTAACGGAAGGCATCATCAACAACCCCAACCTTAACTTGGCCAAAAATACGCTCATTTTATACTTTGCGATTTTGACAGGTGTCGAGTCTAAATTAAACAGATTAAGTTATCCTGAGCAGATAGCGCTTCGTGCCATGTTCATTGGCCAAAAGCCGCCCAAACCTGAAATTTCTGCCCTCATCACAGAAGCCGCTTCCAAGCTCGTTGAACTTGAGACCATCCGCTCACCACTCGACATCATGGAGATAGACGAACCTCCAACAACCACCGCTATGCTGAGCGTTGATAACTATTTTGATACAAGTCACTTGAATCTCTTTACAGCTGATCTCCCACTGCCTGAAAAATTTGAGCAGCTCAAAACCCATCTCATTCGCATCCGGGCGATCATCTCTGCATTGATGACGGAAAAAACAAACGATGAGTCCCTTCAAATTCAAATCAAGCATTCACTCCAAGTATTACATGCCATAGACACTAACGAATCCAAGCTGGTCAGAAAACAGAGTTTAAGAGAATTGATTCATCAGAACCGTGACAGTATAGACGTTTTGGTTTCACACGCCTCCGCGTTAGGCCAAAGAGAATGGTCCATACAATTAAATGAACTTACTTCCCGTAGCGCGCACCAACAAGCTGCGGATATGGTTTTCTCACTCTTAAGCTGGGTAACTTGGTTTCCGACGGCAGCCATCAAAGTAGTAACCCCAAAGTCCGTACAGGATTGGGTGATCCTACACATGCCGACAACATCAGAGGGTGACATCCAATCAAAACTTAGAAACTTGGCAGTCACTCGACTCCATACATTACAAAATACATTAGCCTCCTCTACTGGAAAGAAAGCCCGGATCATTCACCCCTTGGCAGAAGATTCCCCGAGCATCAAGGCACTGCTACTTCAAGCCACAACACATCAACTTCAAGGACTACTGGACAAAAATCTAAAGATCAACCAATTGTTTATTGACTACGAGACCTTCAGTACGACGATCATTCAAAATCGAAAAAGACTCCGTGTGGTCGAAGGATTAAACACTCAAATTGACGAATTTATCCAAAACCACAACACTTTTTTTGTACGATTGTCACTCTATGTCTCTAATCTTTGCTCACTATTTTCTATTTTCAAAACAGAAATGGCTGCTAAAATAGAAGATATAGAGAAAATGAGCGTTGAATTACAAACCCTTAAAAGCCGTTATGAACAGACAGTGACCACGAACATTGCTTCTATCATGCAACATCCATCGGCCTCCCTAAGAATCAAAAGAACCATGCTGGATTTGATCCCCTCAGAGACACGGGTGGCCAAAACGCCGGTCATCAAAGACACCTTGACAGCTTTTAGTCTGGTCAAAACCACCTTTCATAGACTTAAAACCACGCAACTTTCTTCAGGACATGTTGACACGTTTGATGTGAGATTATAGAAAATATAGCGTAAAATACTTTTAAACTAATTCAGGTAACCAAATGAAAACATATGTCATTGCCTCCTTTTATAAATTTGTTCCCCTTCATGATTTCGAAGACATGAAAGCACCCTTATTGAAGGTCATGCAACAGCATAACCTCCTTGGTACTCTTATCCTTGCGCATGAGGGCATCAATGGTAGCTTTGCCGGCAAGCCTGAAGATGTGTTTTTTCTTTATGAATATTTGAGAATTGATCCGCGTTTTTCCGATCTTAGCTTTAAAGAGACCTTCGATGATTTTATGCCCTTTGAAAAAGCCAAAGTGAAATTTAGAAAAGAAATTGTGAGTTTGGGTGTTCCGGGGATTGATCCGCTAAAAGCCACAGGGGAACGGGTTCCAGCAGAAAAGTGGAATGCCGTGATTTCTTCCCCGGACGTTCTCGTCATTGACACCCGCAATGACTATGAATTTGAACTCGGCACCTTTAAAAATGCCATCAATCCACACACTGAAAATTTCAGAGATTTTCCAGAGTATGTGAACAATCACCTACTAGACAAGAAACACCAAAAAATCGCCATGTTTTGTACCGGTGGGATCCGCTGCGAAAAATCAACCGCTTATTTGATAAGCCTTGGATTTGAAGATGTGGTTCAATTGGATGGCGGGATTTTAACCTATTTAGAGACCATCCCTAAAGAAGACTCGCTTTGGGGTGGGGGATGTTTTGTATTTGATGAACGACTCACGATTGATGGATGATCTTAGGATCGGGCGCGATCCTTACTGGAGTTTGGACAAACCACGATCCTTATCAACCACATCCTTATCAGAAAACAAAAATCGCTCTTGACCTATCTGCTGGTAAGCTTCATGCCCTTTGCCAGCAATTAATAAAATATCATTAGGGCCTGTCATCTTGAGTCCCTCCTGGATAGCCAGTGCCCTATCAGCTATTTTCTGTGACTTGGTCTTTGGAAGAAGACCCTCACAAATCTCGTCAATAATCACTGAGGGATCTTCACTGCGAGGATTGTCACTTGTCACAATAACAAAATCGGCATACTGTCCGGCAATGCGCCCCATCACAGGTCGTTTGGTCTTATCACGGTCGCCCCCACACCCAAAGACCACCCCCAATCGGCCCTTCTTTAACTGAGTCAGGGTTGACAACACGTTCTCTAATGCATCCGGGGTATGCGCATAATCTACAATCACGCAGGGTTGTTGCGACACGACTTCCATGCGTCCTGGAGAGGCCTTCAACAAAGCCATCACGCGGACCACTTCGCATGGATCAATCCCTTCAGCCAGCAAGCTACTATATACAGCCAAGCTGTTATAAATATTAAATTGGCCCACAAGACTCACAGAGACCAACTGAGTACCCCAGGGAGAAACCACCTCAAATTGGCTTCCAGTCATGCTTTGCTCCCAGCGAACCGCGCGAACATCACATCCATCGTGCAAACCATAAGTCAATTTTTGACAGCCTGAACTGAGTGAGGCACCCATCTGCAGACTGTGGGCATCATCATGGTTGATGATAGCCCATCGCAAGGTGGGCCTTTGAAACAATAAGGCTTTGGCCTGTGCATAGGCCTCTAAGGTGTGATGATAATCAAGATGATCATGGCTAAGATTGGTATATATGGCCGTCTTAAAATCAATATCATCAACGCGTCCTTGATGCAGTGCATGAGAAGAAACTTCCATGCACAATTGCACTATCTTCGCTTGATGATAATCATGACAGAGTTTCTGTAAACACAAGGCATCGGGCGTGGTATTCGCCAAAGGCCGTAAATGATCCACTTCCCCTTCACCAAGGGTACCCACGTAGGCAGCCCGTTGACCCAATAGACCATAAGCTTGTGCTAATTGATAGGCAATGGTTGTTTTACCATTGGTACCCGTCACGCCAGTCACCGCGATGGAGCGTGTAGGATAGGCATAAAAGCGTGCAGCAATCGCACTCAATTGACGAGCTAAGCCAGCTATGGGAAAACAAGGGATTTGGCTCGCTAATGTCATGGATTTTGGCGGATTTAAAGGATCATAAACAATGCCTACTGCCTTCGCAGGTTCTGCTTGTTCAAAGAAGCTTCTTCCATCAGTAACCTCCCCGGGATAAGCAAAGAACAAATCTCCTTTGGTGAGCTTACGACTATCATTTTGCAGTCCTAAAACATCTTCTGCAGGGATTGCTGTTTTAATCCATGGTTGAAGCAATTCATTAAGTTTCATGCGCTCTCTTGCTTGTCAGGTGGAATATCTAATATGCGTAAAGCAGCCCCCATCACTTTTGCAAACAACGGGGCGGCAACCGCAGCTGCATAATACCCGAAACGCGTCGGTTCATGAATGATCACCGCCACGATAAGTCTAGGCTTAGATACGGGCGCGATGCCCACAAAACTCGCAATATGGCGATTTTCCTCATATCCTTTTTTACCTGCGATCCGCGCCGTTCCTGTCTTGCCTGCGACTCGATACCCAGGAATCTGAGCGTCTTTACCAGTTCCCTCAACACCGCTGACCACAGCCTCCAACATGGCTAACACTTGATTGGCTGTTTTCGGATTCAGCACCTGTTGTGCAACGACAGGTGAGTTATCATGTAATAAACTAATGGGTAGTAAGCGCCCTTGATTTGCAAACACCAAATAACTCTTCGCCAATTGCAATGCAGTCACTGACATACCATATCCAAAAGCGAGCGTCGCAAGCACAAAAGGATTCGCATCTTTCACTTTGACGAGCGACCCCTCACTTTCTCCGGGATACCCGCTCTCGGTCCGTTGACCAATACCACAGCGCTTGAGCAAACCTATTAATTGTTGGGGCGGGCTGGCCAAAGCCATTTTGGTCACCCCAACATTACTTGAACGTTGTAGAACCCCAACCACATCTAACACGCCATAATTGTGGATATCCCGAATCATATGCCCATGTACCATCATCCAACTGGGTTGTGTGTCAATCACCGTGTTGGGCATAAACAACCCACTATCTAGAGCACTTGCGATGGTAAAGGGTTTGATCACCGATCCGGGCTCAAAGGTATCCGTCATCGCTTTGTTTCGATATTCATTCAACGTGTAGCGAAAACGAGCATTAGGATTAAATGATGGATAGTTGACCACGGCCAAGACTTCTCCCGTTTCGGTATCTAAAACAACGATCGAACCTGATTTTGCTCCAAATTTTACAATGGTATTTTGCAATTCGTGATAGGCAAAAAATTGAATACGGCGATCGATGCTCAGCTGCAAGAGGTGCCCGGGACGGGGTTCTTTTGCAACACCTAGCTCTTCAATGATCCTACCCAACCTATCTTTGACCACTTTTTTTCGACCGCTCACACCAACCAGCCATTGCTGATAGGCAAGTTCTAAGCCTTCAATCCCATTATCGTCAACATTTGTAAATCCAATCAATTGCGCCACACTATCCCCTTCTGGATAGTAGCGTTTAAATTCCTCTTGAAAGTTGACGCCTGGAATTTTCAACTCTTCAATTTTTTGGGCAAGCTGTGGGGGCAATTGGCGTTGAATATACACAAACTCTCGGCCATCCCCTTCGGTCATTCGCTTCGAGAATTGTGCCGCGGACATCCCTAGAAGCTGCACCAATGAGGTTAATTGCTGGGCATTTGGAGCGAAAGTTTTGGGATGGATCCATACCGATTGGACCGGTGTGCTCACAGCAAGGGGGGCCCCTTCTCTGTCAATAATCATGCCGCGATACGCGGGAATATCTAATACCCGCATGCTTCGAGCATTTCCTTGTCCCTGTAGAAATTTCCGATCCATGATGGTCAGATCGTAAATTCTCCATATCAATATGCTCAGTGCAAGTATGAAAAACCCGGCCACTATCAGCAATCTTGATTGGTGGCGGTTCTTTTTCATTGAATACGCAACATGATGGTTTGTTGATTGTTGGGCAACACCATATGTAATTGTTCTTGGGCCATCTGTTCAACACGTGCAGGCGTTGCAAGACTTGCCTGTTCCAACAGCAATTGTCCCCATTGCAGCTGCAATTGCTGTCCCTGAAACTGAACGACTTGCAATTGATTAAAGGTGATTCGATGCAAATTGGTCATATAAACCACAGCTAATGCACTTATCAAAACAGCTAGAGAGAGCGCTATTTGAAAACATAATTGTTTAGAGAGGCGCATATCTGTCCATGGCCCTGTGAATAAACTACTTTGATTGATCACTTTGGCTGCCGCGTTCATGCTATTTTTTCTCCTATTCTAAGCACTGCACTTCTGGAACGAATGTTCTGCTTAACTTCAGCCTCACTCGCTTTCATCGCCTTACCGATTCTTTTGAAACACGTCTTAATGTCTGCAGCTTTTTGAGGAACTCCTTTGGGCAGGCACTGGCCTTGCTCTTCGGTTCGCATGAATTGTTTCACCAAACGATCTTCCAAAGAATGAAAACTGATGACCACCAACCGCCCCCCCACCATCATCGAATCCAGGCAATGATCAAGACATGTTTTCAAATCGCTGAGTTCTTGATTGATATAGATACGAATCGCTTGAAATACACGAGTTGCCGGATGTTTGTGCTTTTCCCATTTTGGATTAGCGGCTTTCACAATCTCGGCCAAGGCGGCCGTGGTTAGGATGGGTTCCTGTGTACGAGCATTGATAATGGCATTCGCAATACGACGAGCAAAACGCTCCTCACCATAATCTTTAAAGACTCGTACCAAATCTTCAAGGGGCGCATGATTGATGAAACGCGACGCATCAAGCTCCTGCCTCAAATCCATTCGCATATCTAGAGGTCCTTGCTGCATGAAGCTAAACCCACGCTGTGCATCATCCAATTGCGGTGAAGACACGCCCAGATCAAGTAAAATGCCATTGATCTGCCCATAAATACCAAGTTCAGTGGCAATTTTAGGAAGATCCGCAAAGGATCCTTGAACGATGGAAAAACGCGGATCAGATAAAAAATGCGCTTCTGCATATCTTATGGCCTCAATATCTTTATCAATAGCAATCAACCGCCCTGATTCCTTCAATTCATCTAAAATGGCCCGACTGTGTCCGCCACGACCAAACGTACCATCGATATAAATACCCGATGCCTTGATGGCAAGGCCTTGGATCGATTCTTGCAACAACACTGAATGATGTGAGGTCATGATTGTATCCATCACAAAGAAAAAGTTTTCATTTCATCAGGCAAGCCGCCATCTTTTGATGCTTCGGCTGTCAGCCACTCGTCACGTTTCGATTGCCACAATAAGTCATCCCAAATCTCAAATTTATTGCCTTGACCAATCAACACCACCCGCTTATCGAGATGCGCATACTCCCGTAACGTCGGCGGAATAAGCACCCGCCCGTTACTATCTAAATCAACGTCGGTGGCGTGCCCAATCAACAGACGCTGGATTCGTCTGGCTTGTGCATTAAAACTCGGCAAACGTTGTAAATTATCCTCAATGACTTGCCACTGCACTGACTGATAAAGCAACAAACAAGTTTCTTCGGTATCAATGGTCACCACCAAATCTGAGCTCAAAGCCTCTCTGTAACGCGTGGGTACAGCCATGCGTCCTTTGCCATCGATGTTTATGACATTAATTCCACGAAACATAATGTCTTATGTGGTACATCCCCTAGATCTTCAGAGCTCAAGACCTAGGGCTGTAATCCCACAATTCTCCACTTTTTGATAGTTTATGCCACTTTTCTACACTATAGAAACAGATATTCCCTATCGTCAAGTAAAAAAACCACTTTCATTAAAAAAAATAGGGCGAGATGATTCGAAGACGTTCTTTTTGGATTTATTAAGGACTTATTGATTGATTATCGAGGTTTATTCAGAAGCATTCATTTCTGAGGCAATATGCAAACCATGTAGGACCAGATCGGGTAGATGATGATCATAGATCCCCTGTTGATCAAATAATGAAGCAAAACCACCTGTTGCCAGCACCAAGACATCGAGGCCTGGGAAGGCCTCTTCTCTAATGCCCTTAATGAGTTCTCGACAGGCCCCAATGGCGCCATAAAAAATGCCCGATTGAATGCTTTCAACAGTTGATCGACCAACCATTTGCTTTGACTTAATGATTTCCACTGCGGGTAGTTTTGCGGTGTGATTGGCTAGCGCATCTACAGCCAGGCGGATCCCTGGTAAAATAACGCCACCTAAATAAACTTTTTGAGACGTGAGCACACAAAAAGTAGTCGCGGTACCAAAATCAATAATGATCAGATTTTTACCAGGAAAATCATGAGTGGCCGCTATCGCATTGGCAATACGATCAGCCCCCACCTCGCCAGGATTGCGGTACTTGATGTTCAACCCCGTTTTTACTCCAGCTTGTAGAAAAAAAGGTTCAACTGAAAAATACTTCACACAGGCTGCACGCAAAGAATAATCGAGTTGCGGCACAACAGAACAAATCGAGAGATGAGCGATCTCCTTTGGATCGCAATGATTTTCACGCAACACATTTTTTAAGAAAATCCCCAGTTCATCCGAAGTAGCAGATTTCGAGGTATGCCGAAAGCGAAGCGTGATCACACCCTTTGAAAACACACCCCCATAAAGATGTGAATTACCTACGTCTATACAAAGCATCATCGAAAGAACTCCATCCATTAAATAAGCGATCATATACCTGGCTTTGGACAAACTGCGGTCTAATACGAGCCCGAGTCCGTGGGCGTGACCGAGCCCGCCCGAACCCGATCAATCTGATTTTTGAGCCAATTTAGTCAGCATCATAATGATTCGAATCAGTCATTCGCGACCTTTCTGATAGTTGTCTTCATGTATTATATCTAATCGTTTAGAGAAAATGATCGCATAATCAGAGAAATTTTGTCAAAAATAAATCAAATCGGGTTCGGGCGGGCTCGGGCTCGTATTAGATCGCTGGTGTAGAGTAGGCCACCGGAACTTCCCCGGTAGCCTCTCGCAAAACGGTGCATGAACCTCTCAGCTCACACCGCTTCCATTAGGCAAACGAACCCACCATTCCTATTTTCCAGTGTGCGAACAAGTGCGGTTCTCTTTTTGAAATACCTTCCAAAAATGCCCCTGCACCTGTCTTTCTTCCTTTAAGCTTTTTGTACTTGCGCATTGCCCACTTGACCAACTTACCATTGAAGTACTTTAGAACAGGATATAGTGATGAGCGGTTGTATCTTCCATAATATTCAATCCATCCTCGTAATATTGGATTGAATGTTTTCGCTCTCTATGGGACAATCCAGCGACGGCGCAAGCGCTTGGACGTGAACGAGCTGAGCTTGAAGCAGTGGTTCATCTCCTTCACCGTTTGGGCCAGTCGGTGAGCGATTTGAGTGCCCTTTTTGACATGGCGCGCTTGGAAGAAGATGAAAGCACGCTGCATGATTTGGCCAAAGAGGTGGATTTGGTCTTGCGTGAAGTGGAGGGGCTTGAGTTTCGTCGTATGTTCTCTGGAAAAATGGACCGATCGAATGCCTTTCTGGATGTTCAATCAGGTTCTGGGGGAACAGAAGCGCAAGATTGGGCTGAAATGTTGTTGCGAATGTATTTGCGCTGGGGTGAACAGCATGGTTTTGAAGTAGAATTGGTCGAATGTTCAGCGGGGGATGTAGCGGGCATCAAAAGTGCTACCATTCATATGCGAGGCGACTATGTCTATGGGTGGTTGCGGACCGAGACTGGCGTTCATCGTTTGGTCCGTAAATCACCCTTTGACTCAGGCAACCGTCGCCACACCTCCTTTGCAGCCGTCTTTGTTTCAGCCGAAGTAGACGATGACATTGAGATTGACATCAACCCATCTGATTTGCGCATCGATACTTATCGCGCCTCGGGCGCTGGCGGCCAGCACGTCAACCGGACAGACTCAGCGGTCCGAATCACCCATTTACCGACGGGCGCTGTGGTTCAATGTCAAAATGACAGAAGCCAACATAAAAATAAAGATCAAGCCATGAAACAATTGGTAAACATTCGGTCAACCCCGTTATTGACAAGCCCAATTTTTCAAGACCGTTTTAAAATTTCGATCCAGGGGGTATAAAAAGATATCCTTAACCGGTACGCTTTGCAGGCCTGAGGGTCCAAGTTTTCCCCGTCCTTTT
>JAPLRK010000015.1 GCA_026399195.1 Legionellales bacterium | reverse complement strand
CACCATCAGATGAACCTGGTTGGTCTCGTGGTTGATGGTGATATACCTAGGTGCCGTCGGCTCAGTCAATAGAATACGCATGATTCATCCTCCAACTTTGATTTGATTTGATTTGATTCATTGTGACAATTATAGCAGAAATTTTATCAATGTGTCTTTTTATTGGTTTCTTGCCGCACGTTAGGTCTTGATGTCCCCGTGCGGGCTCAGATGAGGTGTCTAATTACTACTGTTTGGATGGAATTTACGGGAAGGTCTGGATTGTATCATTCTGGAAAATGGCTAAAGTCCAGTGGAATAGACATCAATTTTCAGGTTGCCATGGTTGGAGAGACCGAGACAGCGATTACCAAAGATTATGTTGATGGAAGCATGGGATTCGACGACGCCAGTCCAGCCTCACCCCTAGAGTATATTGATGCTCTTATTGGATTTTGTGCGCGAGACGTATTTGATACCATCATCGAATCCCCTTTTTATCGCTTAAAAACCAAAGAGGATCTGTCTATTTCAACGCAATTTTTTCTGGCGGAGATTAATATTTATTGCAAATCTCATGATATAAGCGCCGATAATTTTGGAAATATATTGGATGGCTCCGCTGAACTCAGCACTTTGGTGACAACTACTGTTATGAATGCATTGCGTAATAGAACGTCTATTGAGCAAGCGTTGTGCGCTTTAATCAATAGTAACGCAAGCCATTTTCACTTACATAAACCATTAAGTCCAGAAGACATCAAACAAATTGAAAAAGACTTTATGGAGCATTACACGACCATACAGGACTCACCTCATTTTGATGAATTCACAATTCTGGATACGACGAAATCTGGAAATTTTGGAACACATCAATCATCCATTTGCACTGATTTATCTAAACTCATTGGTATAGGATATCCGGAGCTTGATAACGCATTTTTTAACGAGGTTCGATCTGATTTCAGTAGAATGAGCGTCGTTATTCCTCACAATAATGCCTTTGTTCAGCAAAACGTGGAACCAAATCAAGCAGAACGCATAGCTGCCATTAATAGCGGACTTCCGCTAGGATTTGTTGTAGCCCGTCTATCGTCTGAGGAGCAAGTAGCACTCATTTCTTCGTTAAGCGAGAATATCACCTCCATCGTACAAAGCCCCGCCCAGCTAACACATGTATTATCCTTCCTGTCACCTGAGGCGAAGTTAGCAGTTGTTGGCGCGTTCATGAGCAAATTATCTGAAATCATACAATCTGATCAAGGGCTTTCTCTTCCTGATTTGAGTAACTTGCTGAAAGATATCGATCCTGAGCAGGACAAACTCATTCAAAAAGTTACTTTATTCATCGTAGCTCTTAGTGAGCATTACCCAGCTTCAGAGGTAAGAGCATTGACAGCAGCTTTAATCGGTGAAGATCATGAGCACCTTAAAGCTAAACTTGAGCACTTCATGGAAGTTTGTGGTGTTTCCCGTCCAGAGTTAATAACAGCTTTATCTATTGAACCCTCTTGGACAGATAAAATCAACGCGGCAATGGGCCTAAATATGGTTGGTTCGCCAATTGCCCCTCATACACACATTGAAGATGCAAGAGATGAACCACTGGTGGAACCCAGGATAGAACACGTTAATAGATTCAAAGCGGTTCTTAGAGAGATCGAAAAAAGTTCAACAGAAGCAACGGGTAAGAGGCGAACAGGGCCATTAAAATAAAAATAGTGTTGATAAAAGAATCAATGTCGGGCGTGCATGAAGAATGCGGACAAATTGCCTTAGTGTAGATGGGGCTACTATTATCATGGTCTCATTTTATAGAGTTTAGCTCGCTTGAATGTTGTGCAATATTTAACAGAACTTCCGGCGAAGAAAATTAAATAACGTGATAAAAATTGCACAGGAACTGCCATTCCGGTGCGCCACGAAAGTGCACCTCCACAACTTTAGACATTCTCTAACAAAAAATTACCAGCCCGATCTTTTTAGAGTGGAATGATTTACGTGCAGGCCTTTTTGATCGATAAAATAGATCAATATAATTGATATTCATACATAATGTCTGTATAATACGCAAATGATGGATCACCTAGTTGACAAAGTCAGAATTATTGGAGATTGAATCTTATGGCAACGGTTGTTGAATTAAAAGATGCTTTTGAGAGAGAGCGTCAGAGCTGCTGTATTAGCTGGGTTGATCTGGGGAGGTATTGGCGCAGGGTGTGCAAGCTCGACTATTGATAGCAATCCTGTGAATAGATTTTTTAACCAAATACCAAGAAAACCACGAAACGTTATTGATTTACCAATTGAAAAGGCAACAGAGGTCCCTAATGGGCAGAAAATGCAGTGATCGGCAGTCGTAATTGTCGCAGAACAGGAGAGAATCCCATAACGGCAGCTGCTGTTCCAAATAAAAGTGACGCCAATAAAGCTGGAGTAGATCCTATAAACTTAACGCTGGATTTACCATGATGTTTGGAGGGATGTAAAATAACTGTGTCATAAATTGTGGCATGACTGTGGCAGCGCCAGGCAGTTCTAGGCCGTTCTAGGCAGTTTTTCGATGATTCGATGCGTTGCAAGGCATTGATTTATAATGCTTTTAAAACTAGAGCATCAGGCTTCGAACCAAGGTGTCGGGGGTTCGAGGGCCGAAGAGCGCACCATATACAGCAAGGAACGTAGCTCTAGCTGTCATAAAAACCGTAGTATTGAATTATTAGCCTCGACCTTGGGTATACCCGTTTGGCCATAACCAAAATTTACTTGTCGTGAAAAAGCACCGAAATAACCAGCGCTATGCTTCCTGAACACAATATAAAAAAGGTTGCTTGAAACGCAACTTCCTCTGTAGCCCTTATTTTATAGAATAAAACATTGATCTATAAAAAACGATATGTTTTAATAACAACACGAATCGTGCTTATATTTTGATTGGAGTTGTTTTTATGCGAGAACCGAACCTACTAGCATTACCCCAGAAACTCTTATTCATCACTGATGTTGAAAGAACTATTGGTCGCCACAGACTAACACTCCGGCGGTGGTGGATGGCTGGAAAATTCCCCAAGCCTGTCAAACTAAACGGTACCTCATTGGCCTGGCATTCAGACACAGTCGATCGATGGATTTATCAAAATATGAATATAAGCAGCGAACAAGGAAATGTGGATCTGGGTACAGAGCATGCAACTTCTTCGAAGTGTACCCAAAAGTGTACCCATGGATTTGTTGTGGCCGAAAATTAAATTGCAACTCATTGATTTTACTGGTGCCGTTGCGGCGAATCGAACGCCGGACCTATTGATTACGAATCAATTGCTCTACCAACTGAGCTACAACGGCAACGTTGCGAAGTATATACCTCGGTACTGTTTTCGTGCAATATCTCCTGGCATTTTTCGATTTTACTTTCATAAAAAACAAAAAGTCCTGGCGATACTCGTGAGATTCCCATACGATATTGTGTTCCGTCATAGGGTTAATCAACGGTGAAAAAGGATCTTTCGATGAACATTACTACCCTTATTGAACCAGATCATGAGGCGCGAGTGGCCATCACCCCAGCTTCTGTGAAACACCTCATCGCATTGGGCTTTACTGTTACCTGTGAACACGATGCGGGACAAGCTGCGGGTTTTAGCGATTTGGCTTATGAGCAGGCAGGCGCCCTTATCATGAACAAACGAAAAAAACTGCTCGCCCAAACCCAGGTGCTTGTTTGCGTCAATGCGCCCCACCCTAAAACCTTAACCGGATTGCAACCTCACTCGCTGCTCATCGCACCCATCGATAATGAGCCTCCTAATGAATTACTCAATTGGTGCTGTCAACACCTCATCACCGCTTTTTCTATGAACCACATCCCACGCATCAGTCGCGCGCAAAATTTAGACAGCCTCTCCTCCCAAGCAAGCTTAGCGGGCTATCGTGCAGTCATTGAAGCGATAGCTCACTTTAAGCGGGCAATTCCTATGATGATGACTGCCGCGGGAATGATCCAGCCCGCTAAAGTATTAATTCTTGGCGCAGGCGTAGCAGGCTTACAAGCCATTGCCACGGTAAAACGAATGGGTGCGGTTGTTTATGCTTTTGATGT